>NZ_RRYX01000092.1:0-12333 GCF_014861375.1 Psychrobacter sp. FME5
GTATAGAGGGTAATAACTGTCGCCTTAGACACCGATTAAGACGAGCGGTTAGAAAGACTTGTTGCTTCTCAAAAAAGCTTGATAATCATTTTAAAGTGTTTGATTTGGTGTTCTTTTACATCAATTATGGCTACGTCTGATGCCAGCATACTTTTTAGAACACCACCTCATTATTAAGTGTTAATTCCATTTCTGGAAAATAATACCTTGATATACAAATGCCATTACGCCAAATAGAGCCTATTGGCATTTTTAGTATATAGTTGAATGGTAATTCAAGGACGCTTTGATATTCTCTTCCGCTTTCATTAGCCAAGCTTATGTTTAAAAAAGCAATTTTTATTAAAAGTTGTGAATTATCTCGACTATCCTTTTTTTTAAGATAGCCGTAGTAGGTCACCACGTAATCATCATTATATTTAAAAGCTTCACGGCCTTTGAATTCATTGTACCTTTCTATATATTTTCTAATTCCGATTGATGTTTTATAAGGTATTATAGGATTGTCTTCAAACTTTGAATAAATCATTAAGCATTGTCCATGTGACATTTATTAAGGAAATATAACATACATTTGTTGCTATTAATTGAAGAGTCTAATATATGACATCTATTGGGTAAATTTGACATTTATTAGGAGAAGTGACAGGGGTTCGCGTCCGAAACCTGGTGAGATTACCCTTGCCAATAAAGGCGTATTATTCCTCGATGAATTACCGGAATTTGACCGTACCGTATTAGAAGTCCTACGCCAGCCTTTAGAAGCCAAGCAAATCACGATTAGCCGTGCCAACTCGCAAATGACTTTTCCCGCAAACTTTCAGTTGGTTGCAGCGATGAACCCGTGTCCGTGTGGCTATGATGGTGATGGCTCAGCGCGTTGTCGCTGCCGACCTGAACAGATTAAGCGCTATCAAGATAAGCTCTCAGGGCCGCTGCTCGATCGTATCGATTTGCACATTACTGTGCCAGCATTACCGATTGCTGACTTACAAAACGCTCAGGCAGGCGAAACCTCAGAAAAGGTAAGGAGTCGGGTTTCAACTGCTCATAAACGCCAGCTAGCAAGACAACAAAAAGTAAATAATGAGCTTAGCCCTAGCGAGATTGATAAATATATCCAGTTAGGTGAAGGTGAACAGCAACTGTTACAGCTTGCTCAGCAACGGCTGAATTTATCCGCCCGTGGCTATCATCGGGTATTGCGCGTTGCTCGCACTATTGCCGATCTTGCCGACAGTATCGATATCACCAGCGCCCATGTATCGGAAGCATTGAGCTATCGCAGTAAGTAATTCATTATTAATACTTTGCGGGAGATTTTAGAAGGGATTAAACAAAAGAAAAACACCCCAGACATGTTAGGCATTCCTTGGCCCAAGGTGTTTTTAATAACGATTAATACTTATCGGTAATGGCACCTTCTGAGGCACTGCCAACCGTTTTGGCATATTTAGCCAGTACGCCGCGTTTTACATTTGGTTCTGGTGCTTTCCACGTGCTTAAACGCTTCTCAATGTCTTCTTCGCTGATGTTTAGATTGATTTCATTATTGTCGGCATCAATAGTAATGGTGTCGCCGTTTTCAATAATCGCAATCGGGCCGCCAACCATGGCTTCAGGGGTGATGTGGCCAACGACAAAGCCATGACTACCACCAGAGAAGCGGCCATCGGTAATTAACGCCACGTCATTGCCTAATCCACGGCCCATAATGGCCGAGGTAGGTGACAGCATTTCACGCATACCTGGGCCACCTTTAGGGCCTTCGTAACGAATCACAACCACATCACCCGCCACAACAGTGCCATCTAAAATAGCGCTCATAGAGTCTTCTTCAGAATTAAACACACGGGCGGTACCAGTGAACTGAGTCCCTTCTTGGCCACTGATTTTCGCCACCGAACCAGTCGGTGCAATGTTGCCGCGTAATATGCGCAAGTGGCTGTCGGCTTTGATTGGTTTGTCGAACGGACGGATTATGTCTTGGTCTTCTGGGTAGTCTTTTACGTTAGCTAGGTTTTGAGCCATGGTTTTACCATTAACGGTTAAGCAGTCGCCGTGCAGTAAACCTTTTGCCAGTAAACGCTTCATTAATGGAGCAATACCACCAATTTCTATTAACTCAGACATTAAGTATTTACCAGATGGGCGTAAGTCGGCCAATACCGGCACACGCTTTCCTATTTCGGTAAAGTCATCAATGTTGAGCGCTACGTCAATCGCATCGGCCATAGCGAGCAGATGTAGAACCGCGTTGGTTGAGCCGCCCAACACAATAACCATCGTAATCGCGTTTTCAAAAGCTTTACCCGTCATAATATCGCTAGGCTTAATGTCGTTGTCGATTAACCACTGGATCGCTTCACCTGCTTTTCGGCAGTCTTCGCGTTTTTCAGGAGATATGGCCTCTTGAGCCGAGCTACCCGGTAAGCTCATGCCCAAGGCTTCAATCGCTGATGCCATGGTGTTGGCGGTATACATGCCGCCGCAAGAGCCAGGGCCAGGGATGGCCGTTCTTTCAATTTCTAACACTTCTTCTTCGGTCATATCGCCGCGGGCATTGGCACCGACGGCTTCGAATACAGAAACGATGTCCGTGTGGTTTTTACCCGGCTTGATGGTACCGCCATAAATAAACAGCGAAGGACGGTTTAAGCGCGCCATGGCGATAAGGCAACCCGGCATGTTTTTATCGCAGCCGCCAATAGCAATGATCGCGTCATGACCTTGGCAGCCTGAGACGGTTTCAATAGAATCAGCAATCACTTCACGCGATACCAAGGAGTATTTCATGCCTTGGTAACCGTTAGCGATACCGTCAGAGATGGTGATGGTATTGAAAATAATGGGTTTGCCATAGGCGAAATAAACGCCTTTAGCCACTTCATCAGCTAAGCCGTTGATATGAATATTACAAGGCGTCACTTGGCTCCAAGTAGAGGCAATCCCCACATGCGGACGCTTAAAATCGTCATCCGTAAAACCGACCGCACGCAGCATAGAACGCGCTGGTGCTTTTTGAATGCCATCGACCAAAATAGAAGAATATTTTCTGTTGCTGTCGTCTTTTTTATTCATTTTCTGTCTCCAATAGCGAAACCGTTTATTGGCTTGTTTCAGTATAAATAAAGGCCAGTCACAGCTTGCAATTATATAGGGTGAAAGGTTGATAGGGTAAAAAGTTGTTTTCTTATTATTTTAATAATTATGAATATACCTTAACCTTTTAAAAGATATTCAACCAAAGCGGCAAAATCATCAAACGCTGCGGTAGGGTTAAGCTCACGAATATCCTGCCCATAGTTATAGCCGTATGACAGTCCAAGCGTATCCATATTGGCATTTTGTCCTGCCAAGATGTCGTTTCTGGAGTCACCAATCATGACCGCCTGTGCTGGAGTTACGCTTAAAGCCGCGCAAACATGCAGCAGCGGCGCAGGATCTGGTTTTTTAGTGGGCAAGCTATCGCCGCCAAGCACTTCGCTAAACAAGTCTTGCCAGCCAAAGGATTGCAATATTTTTGGTACAAAACGAATCGGCTTATTGGTCACCAATGCCAGCTTAAACCCTGCTGCCTGTAGTTTTTTTAGCCCGCTGTCGACATTGGAGTAAGCGACCGTTTTGCTACCGCTAATATTTTTATAAGCATCAAAAAACACCTGTTCGGCATGATCAGTTGCCTCGACCGTTAATTCATCTTCTAACACTTCTATTTTACCAACCAAGGCGCGCTCAACCAGCATTTTTGAGCCGTTGCCCACCCAGTTACGAATGGTCTCGATAGGATAGGGTGTTTTGCCCAGCGTAGTCAGCATCGCATTGGTCGCATCAGCCAAATCCGGTACGCTATCAATTAAAGTCCCGTCGAAGTCAAAAATTAAAAGTTGCTTATCCATTATTCCTCGCGATTTAGAATTATTTATTCTATTTTTAAGTGATGAGTTTTTAAAGTTACGATGTAGAGTCTTTATTACCATAGCATAGGTCAGCCATAGAACTCACTTTTACTGCTATTTCAACAGCTACTATTCAATATCTTTATAGCGCTCGCGGTGTTCCGCTTTCATCTTTAAATAGTCTGTATTTTCGCGGCAACAATCCCATTTTTGTTTACTGTATTTGTTTTATAGTGGATTGACTATATATCTAGCATTATTCATCTCTACTATCACTACCGTTATTAAGTATACTGAGCGTAGCTATCTATAAAACAGCATAAAAATGTTATGCAACCGTGACAGAAGATGTTTAGCATATAGAGTGTTGAGTAAAAGTATTTATTGAGAAGGTTATGAAAGTGAATAGAAGTACCAGAAACAAAGCTTGTATAGCTAGGTCAGATTTTAGGGTGTCGTTAAATAATGTGCTCATAATGGCAGTGCTGCTACTCGTCAGTGTGCTAACTATAAATACCGCCCATAGTGCATGGTTTGAGCGTTTAGTTCCGCAAGGTGAGACTTATACGGTGCGCGAGATAGATCGCGATTTGGCGTTTGTGATTGACGGCTTTATTTATGATGCCCGCACTTCTTGTTTTTTAGCAGTGGGCGATCGGGTGGTGTTTTTTGAAGGGCGTCACGGTATTGACTATCGCGCGACGGTTTATGATTTGGATTCGCGTGAGCGTTGTGAGTTGTTATTAAGAAGACGTTTGTCATAACGAAAGGCTTGCCTTAACCGAGTGCCTGTCATGACAAGTTTTTCAGATATAGTTAAAATACTTTAAAAGCGCTACGATACTGCGGGTATGGTTTTTTTGTAGCCTCTGTCTGCGTAGGCACAGCAAGCAAGAAAAAATGGTACCTGCAGTACGTGATGTATCGATTTTACGTTTCACTGACTATAGATAGTTCTTCAGACATAAAAAAAGGCCCCAAACATAAATGTCTGGGGCCTTTTTAGAATTCTTAAACGAATGGTGGCTCGAGGCAGGTTCGAACTGCCGACACACGGATTTTCAATCCGTTGCTCTACCGACTGAGCTATCGAGCCGTCTTCGTTGAGGCGCTATTAAACTAAATATAGGCGTTACTGTCAAGCGGTTTTTGCATTTTATGCGATAAAAGAGTAAAAATAATGAATTATTTATCAAAATATCGCTTTTTAGCGCTAAAATTAATCCTTAACACGCAGCAGCTCGTACTCGCTCATAATGCGGTGAATGTCCGCATCGACAGGGACAAATTCACGTACGCCTTTTTTGACCTCGGCATCGTAAACCAGTTTGATAAATTTAGCATCAATGGCACGTTTACGGTTTTCTGAATGCACAGTAAGGTATTGCAGGCGCTTGGCGTCGGTCTGTCCATCGTCAAAACAGCCAACCGCAGCGATAGGTTTATCATTAAACATCCCGACATATATAGTCTGACCACGCTTAAAACCTTGCTCAATAAGTGCCAATACGTCAGCGCCATCAGGCTGGTTATCATCGCTGTCATACAATGCTTGCAAGCGCTCTGCTAACTCATTCTCACGAGTTGGTTTTTTCATCAAAGGAGTTTGCAAATCGTTAATGGCAATCGCTTCTAAAGGCATCATAGTTTCCTATTAAATATTTCAAATGTTTATCTAGCATGATGTAATGAGTATATAGTGAATCCACTTTTAAAAGAATACCGTGCTACTGGGATTAATTATTCGCAGCCTCTGTCTGCGTAGGCACAGCAAGCAAGAAAAATTAATCCCAGTAGCGCCTCATAATGTCTGTATTTCTTTTATTTAGGACTGACTATAGCGCAATGATTGATAATACTGGATGCACTATTTTAGCAGAAAGGGGCAAATTTGCCTGTAGTTTACTGCTTGGTCGTGGCAGTAAATCTTAGGGTTTGCTATGATAAGGATAGATAATGCATCGTCTACCCTTATTCTAATGTTTTACGCTAGGATAGAGCGGACTATCGCCAATTCATAATGATTCATTTATACCTATTAACGTTTTATTCTTATATTTTATGGTTCTCACATTGAGGACACGCTGGGCTTATTGATAGCCCTATTTTATTGTTTGCTTTTATATTTATAGAGAGTAGCCATGACAGCCAATTCTACTGCACAAACTCAAGACCAAAATACTGCTAAAAATCTTTACGGTCATGCCGCACGTACAGCGACTGTGACCCGCAATACTGCTGAGACCCAAGTAACTTGTACCGTCAATCTAGATGGTACCGGTCAAGGCACTGTCGATACGGGCGTGCCGTTTTTGGACCATATGATTGACCAGATTAAGCGTCACGGTCTGTTTGATTTAGACATAAAATGCAATGGCGATACTTTTATTGATGATCACCACAGCGTTGAAGACACGGGCATCACCCTTGGACAGGCGTTTGCAAAAGCGCTAGGTGATAAAAAGGGCATTCGTCGTTATGGGCATTTTTACGCGCCATTAGACGAAGCATTAACACGAGCAGTGGTTGATTTATCAGGTCGTCCGGGTTTGCATATGGATATCCCATTCACGCGATCGCATGTTGGTAATTTCGACGTTGATTTATTCAGTGAGTTTTTCTATGGTTTTGTGAATCACTCATGGATGACGGTGCATTTAGATAATTTAAAAGGCAAAAACAGCCATCATCAAATTGAGTGTACCTTTAAGGCCTTTGCCCGCGCCCTACGTATGGCTTGCGAGTATGATGAGCGCGCGTTAAATACCTTGCCATCGACTAAAGAGGCGTTTTAGATGAGTCGAGCCACAAAGGTAGCATTATTAGACTATGGTATGGGAAACTTGCACTCTGTCGGCAAAGCGCTAACGCTGGTCGGTGCCGAAGTTTCTATCACTAATGACCCAAAAGTGGTCGCGACGGCGGACAAGATAGTCTTTCCTGGTGTCGGTGCCATGCGTGACTGTATGATAGGCATGCATGAAGCAGGTATTGATGAGGTGATAAGCCATGCTATCTTTAATAAGCCTGTCATGGCCATTTGCGTCGGTATGCAGGCGTTATTTGAGCAATCTGCTGAGAATGGTGGTACAAAGTGCTTGGGCATCCTAGATGGCTCTGTAGAAGCGTTTGATCCAACGTGGAAAGATGAGCAGGGCGCGACCATCAAAGTACCGCATATGGGCTGGAATACTATTAACGGTATGGATTTTGAGCATCCATTGTGGAACGGTATCGAAGACAATGCGCACTTTTACTTTGTACATAGCTATTATTGCGATCCTGCTGATAGCTCGCAAGTGGCGGCCGTCTGTGATTATGGCCAGCCGTTTTGTGCCAGTATTTTGCAAGATAATCTATTTGCGACTCAATTCCATCCAGAAAAAAGCCATACCGCAGGCTTACAGCTGTTAAAGAATTTTGTGAATTGGGATGTTTAAAAAAGCATGAATTAAATATTTGATGTAGCAGTAGGGTGAGTTAACAAACGCTTGACTCACTTTTTTTATCAGTATTTATCGCTATACACATAACTTGAGAGAAAAAAGTGGATTTTACTACCTTTAAGATAGGCGTGATAGCGGCCACTGGACTTGATAAAGATGCCTTGCATATTTATGTGGGCATCAGCGTTTACCTATTAAGTTTAATCTTACTTCGTCCGATTTTTAAAAATCAAGGTATAAGATCGTTCATCGCTCTAATCTTAGTGACTGGCGTTGCATTAACAGGTGAGTATTTGGATAATCGGCATATCATCGTGCCAAAAGGTTTTTTGGCGTTAGAAAGTGTGGATATAAAGGCAAGCCTACACGACCTGATGAATACTTGTCTGATCCCCTATGTGCTTTATGCGCTTAATAGGTGGACGCCAATTTTTCATCCAATCAATAAGCCTAAACCTATGATTAAGCGACATAAAAAAACGGACTATTAATAAGTCCGTTTTTTATTTTTATCATGACTGTCTTTGCGATATAGCTTATTAAGATTTTTGGTTATTAGCCTCATCATAAAGCTCGCGAACCACTTCACCAATCACTTGAATACCATCAATCAGCGTTTGCTCATCAGCGGCAATACTCATGCGAATACATTCGTGCGCGTGTTGGTAATTGCTCACATCGACACCGGGGAAAAAGTGTTTACTTGGCACAATGAGTGTACCTTTTTCTTTTAGACGCTCATACAGCTCAACGGTTGTAATTGGCAAGTCTTTAAACCATAACCATAAGAAAATCGCGCCTTCAGGCTTATGAATCGCTAGTGGATAATCGCCCAATGCTTCTTTTAATAACCGTACGGCGGTATTGGCTTGCTGCTGATAAAACGGCTTAATATCGTTGTCAGATAACTGCTTGATACGGTCGTTGTTGACTAGTGGCGTGGCAATCGCCGCACCGAAACGCGTTGGCGCTAGATTCACCACCGCATTCATCGCGCTGACTGCTTCGATCACTTTAGGCGCAGCAACGATAATACCGGTACGCATACCGGGCAAGCCAATTTTAGACAGGCTAAAACAAAGAATCGTATTGTCATCCCAAGTGAGATGGGCGTCTGAATAAATGATGTTAGGAAACGGCATACCATAGGCGTTATCGATGATTAACGGTATCTCATAGCGCTTGACAATCTCAGCTAAATGCGCCATTTCGTCATCAGTCAAGACGTTGCCAGTAGGATTGGTCGGACGTGAGCAGCAAATGGCACCAATACGACCTTCTTTTAGCGCGGGCAAGTTCTCTAACGCCTCAAAGTCGACACGATATTTAAAGAAGCCTTCTTCGCCATCATGCGTCACTTCATCGATATGCGGTAGTACAGCAGCGAAATGCTGACCTTCGACATGCACGTCACTATAGCCAATATACTCAGGTGTTAATGGCAGTAGAATTGACTTATCGATAGATTCGCTCTTTTCATCAGCGAAAGCGCCGCCGAATAGATTAAACAGATAGAAAAAAGCATTCTGTGAACCATTAGTCAGAGCGATATTTTCTGACGTCAAATTCCAATCATAATGACGGTTAAAGAAGCCGACTAACGCGTCGATAAAGGCAGCATCACCTTGTGGATTAGAATAATTCGCCATGCTAGTAATCGCACTACTATTGGCTTCACCGGCATCGTTATCATTGCCAAGCGCCTTATAAGTCTCTAAAAAAAGCTCATTGACGGCATCAATTTTGGCAGGGTTACCGCCGCCCAGCATATTGACAGGCTGATCGCTTTTTAGCGCATCGCCCAAGTCATCCATCAATTGCGAGATACCAGTAGGCTGGGTAAATTTCTGACCGAACTTTGAGAATTTCATAAGGTTACCATGCTATTTTGGAGGGTTTTATAAGGTGTTATTTAATCGATAAAGTGGGGCTAGTATAGCAAATGGTGGCTAGGTAATCCCCCAATAAATAAGCAAACCGTATGACTGATATTGGTTTATATGCCTATACGTTAAGTGAATCAAAAAACGCCCTTTAAATAAATAGAGGGCGTTTTGGGTTCAAGATAGTGAAGCGAGAGAGTCGCTTCAATCAAAGCCAAACAGTTCCTCTAAGACTATTCTTATTTCATAAATCAACCCTAAATTTATAAATGCTATAAAGATAACTGATGTTTATCTAATTTTAGGTCGGTTGCGACAATAGATGACGTATTCTTACTAAGTACTATTGATTTATTATTTATAAATATTCAGAATGGAAAAAATATTTGAGGAATTTAAAATTGGAAACGTTATTTAGAGTACTCGGTGTTCTTATAGTGAGTTTTAACAGCTTAAGCTTAGTGGAGAGTAGTACTAGAGGGAATCAAAGAATAAATAAATTTTTCTCTGATATACAAGATAGTTATAATAAACTGAATAGAAATCTTGAAATATTATCGTTTGTAGAGGGTATCAAAGCACTGAGTAAATTTTATGGATGGGCAAGTCTAATATTCTTTACTCTTTTTTTTATTAGTAATAAGTTTATAAGTAAAGATTTAGGTTATGTTTTTTTCTTGGTGTTTGCATTTGTATTCATGAGTTGGTTTTCAATAAAATGGTTTATAGATCATAAAAACACCATATTTAAAGGATCAAGAAATGTTATCTTAATGATTCTTAGTCCTATCCTCTTAGGAGGTTTCGATTTATTAATAGGGGAGAACTTAACGTCAGATTTTTTCATAGCGATAGCGGATAGTTTGAGCTCCATATTCCCAAGCTTTATTATATTGTTAGAAAATACAGGTATGAACTTTAATAGTCCAGTTATATCAAGCATTACTCTTTCACTAATACTTCTATTAGTTTTTCTGATTTACTACTTAATAATGTGGATTTTTACTTTACCGATATTTTTAATTGCATTGATTACTGCCATTCTTCCAATACAGTTTGCACGTACTACATCTTGGTGTAATAAAGAAAATCCATATTTTTGGTTTGCTACAATCACTTCGATTGTAATTGGTGTATGGCTAATAATTTAAGGTTTTGATGCTTTTACTAATTTTAATCACGATTTAATGCATGCAACTTATTTTCATAGGATGAAAAATGTTTAGGATCAATGATGTCATACAGTTTAAAGGTAAAGATTACGAGTTAGTTAGTTTTCTAGGAAATGGAGGTATGGGGCAAGTATTTTTGATCAAAGAGCAAAATTCTAATAATCAGCTTGCTATGAAAACTCTAACTAACTTCTTACCTGATGATGAAAACTACCGTTCTCTTATCAATGAATGGGAACTTGCTCAAAGTATCAGGCATGAAAATGTTATAAGTTATAGAGGGTTTGATGATGGGGCAGTTTTTAAAACACCATACCTTATTATGGATTTGGCGGAAGATGGTTCCTTACAAGATTTCCTGAATATTCAAGAAAAAATGTTGGACGAACAGTCTTGCCTGAACATTTTCCATCAGATTATTGATGGAATGGAAGCTATTAATAAAGTCTTAGTTCATAGGGATATTAAACCAGACAATATATTTATTGATAATGGTGTTTTTAAGATTGCTGACTTTGGTTTAGCTAAAATTATACAAGATAAAACGCGTTCTAAGACATTCAAAGGATGGGGTACTGCGCCTTACACAGCACCAGAAGCTTATAGATTTGAAAAAAATACAATTCAAATGGATATGTATTCAATCGGTCTAGTATTTTTCCAAACTGCAGGAAAAGAGCACGCACTTGGAACGCCTAAAGATTGGGAGAAAGCGCACCTTACCACTGTACCAACAGCTTTAAACAAGGTAAATAATAAAATATCTCCTAAAGTGGCTAGCGTTGTTAATAAGCTGATCGAAAAAAAACCAAAAGACCGTTATCAAAGCTGGGATGAAGTTAGAAAGGATTTACAAGCTGCTGCCAGTAATATTGGTAATCACAAAAATTCAATTAATAAGCTTTTAGATAAAAAGCTACTGAAAGATTTGGAGCTAAAGAAGAGCGAATCCGAAAAACTTCTAAAAGAGGATGAGTTACTTAGAAGAAAAGGTATAGTGAGCTATCAATTTGAAAAATCACTGAAGACCCCATTAACAGAGCTTCTTTATCAACTTAATGAAACTGTACTTCCTGCTGAAATGGCTGTAATTACAGATAATTCTACTAAAGACCTATATGAAATTAATTTTTCATTCGATAAGAAAGAAGTAAGCATCTGGTTCAGTGCGATTGATCAATCTGATGAACTATCTTTAAGTATTTTCAAAGGACTTACAGAAAAAAATACATTTAAGTTAGACCTATCAAAACCTTTAACCCCTTTTATTAGAGGTAATCTATTATTAGCTTGGGGCGCAGTCAATTTTGCCAATGGTATGGGGTTTAATTTATTACTAGTACAATCTGATGAAGATGAGTATGGAGATTGGTATATCTTGAAAAATAGTGAGATTACCCTGTTTCCAGACGATGACCAAGTTGAACCTTTTGCATTTGACCGTAAACAACTAAGAGTGTCTATTTATTTTGTAGATTCAAACAATAGGTACAAAACAGATGTTGAGGCTATAGAAAGAGAGAGTTTAATAGATTTAATTACTGATGGTTTATAAATCTACTCATTCTAAATAGTAGTAAGTCAAAAAACCCCAATTAAGGGGTTTTTATTTACAAAGTTAAAATTGAATACCATTAAATCATCGCCCGAACCCTTGCCATAATCCCACGCCCAATCACCAATCTCACATAAATAATCGCAATGCCAAATAGCAAGACAACTAACGCTATAGTCAGATGACCACAAAAATGTTATAAAATAAATCAATTAAACGATTACCAGTATAAACGACCATGACTTACTCCCTAGATTATCGCAAACAAGTTTTAAAAAGCTTAGATGAGGGCATGACCTTTGCCGAAGCTGCTGTTTTCTATGATATCAGTCCAACGACTATCCAGAAGTGGAAAAAGCGTCTTCATAGTAAAACCAC
>NZ_RRYX01000093.1:0-12320 GCF_014861375.1 Psychrobacter sp. FME5
CACCATGAACTCCGGCTATTTGTTCAGGACTCCAGCTGTCTTTTAGCTTATCTGTGACCCAATCCCATACATCAGCGATGATAGTGAAAGCATTGTTAGAGCGTCTGTCACAAGCCTTGTTATTAGCATGATTAGCTCGGTAACCTCGAAGGCTTTTATTGCGTCTGATCTCTCTTGATATGGTGCTAGGACTTCTTCCTAATGTGTCAGCTATAAATTTAATACTATGTTCTGCCCCTATAAGGGCATAAATCTGGTATCGTTCCCCTAGGCTTAGATGTGTATAGTTCATGGTTGCAATCTCACTTTGGTCGGTGGATAAAGACTTTGATGCTAGCGCATCTAGGTCTTTTTTTCACCTCGCATTTGGTATTGCACTTCATGTGTTAATCTAAGGAATAAAAAGTGAGCGCAAAGGCTCACTTTAGACCGAAACTTATCCCATTATATACAACTTAATGGTTGGTTATTATAACGCCAGTATGTACTTTATGTTGTTAGTTAATATAACCAATTAGTCATGGATTGCCGTTAACGTAGCGAGCCTAATGGGCTTCATCCCAATTCTGACCACTATCTGTTTCGACCAATAGCGGCACAGCAAAGTCGACAGTCCAGCCTTTTTCAACAGCTGTAGCTTTCAATACATCTTGCATCGCGTCGGTAATCAATTGACTGATTTCATCGACCTTATCTGCATCGACTTCAAACACCAGTTCATCATGGACTTGCAGCAGCATTTTTGCTTGCTCTTTTGGCAGCACTTTATCGACGGCAATCATCGCCAGCTTAATCAAATCAGCAGCGGAGCCTTGTAGTGGAGCATTAATCGCCGCGCGCTCAGCGCCTTGTTTGACCATACGGTTGCTATGGGTGATATCAGGTGTGTAAAGTTTACGACCCAATATCGTCTCGACATAGCCTTGCTCATGAGCACTGGCGCGAGTATTAATCATATAATCTTTCACACCGGGGTAACGCTCAAAGTACATATCGATATAGTCTTGAGCCTCACTGCGGCTCATCTGTAACTGCTTGGCAAGTCCAAAGGCACTCATACCATACAGCAGACCAAAGTTAATGGCTTTGGCATTACGGCGCTCGGTTGAGGTAACCTCCGCGACATCCTTACCTAATACCTCAGCAGCAGTGGCTGCGTGAATATCCAAGCCTTCATTGAAGGCGTCAGTCAGGTTTTTATCCCCTGAAAAGTGCGCCATCAAACGCAATTCAATTTGTGAGTAATCCGCTGCCAAAATAACACGACCTTCTGGGGCGATAAAAGCTTGGCGAATCAGACGCCCAGTGGCGGTACGAATCGGAATGTTTTGTAAGTTAGGATCCGTCGAAGATAAACGTCCAGTGCTGGTCAGCGCTTGATGATAGCTGGTATGTACGCGGTCAGTCGCGGCATCTGCGACATTATCCAGCGCATCAGTATAGGTGCTTTTAAGCTTAGACAGCCCACGATATTCTAGGGTGATATCGACTAATGGGTGGTCGATTTTTGATAATACCGCTTCACCAGTAGAGTACTGACCAGACTTGGTTTTTTTGCCGCCAGCAACGCCTAGCTTTTCAAATAGCATCTCACCAAGCTGCTTTGGTGAGCCGAGATTAAATTCTTCACCAGCCAGCTCATAAGCCTGCTTTTCAAGTGCAATGATTTCTTCGTCAAAACGTTGCGATAGCTCGTTCAAAAATGAGCGTTTGATTAAGATACCGCTTGCTTCCATTTGGCACAGTATCTCTGCCGTTGGAATTTCCAGATCCTGTAGCAATTTAGCGTTATTGGCATCGTTAGCCAGCTCGACGCTGAACACCTCAAACAATTGATAAGTGATATCGGCATCTTCGCAAGCATAATCGCTGGCGATATCGATGGCCACTTGATCAAAGGCGACTTGTTTAGCGCCTTTACCCGCGACATCCTCATAGCTGATGGTTTGGGTTTGTAGATAATGACGCGCCAAATCATCCATACCGTGACGGGTGATCGCTGCATTGATGACATAGCTGGCAAGCATGGTGTCCATCGCCCAGTTATTAGGACTGGAATGAATAGCACCGACTAAATCGATATCATAAGTACTAAGAATATGAGCGTCATACTTTAAGTGCTGACCAATTTTGCCGATTTGTGGGTTTTCTAAAATGGGCTTTAAGCGTGCCAATACCGTTTCGCGGTCGAGTTGCTTTGCCGTTAGTTCGTCGTCTTCTAAGCGGTGAGTCAGCGGTACATAATAAGCTTCATGTGCTTGCACCGCAAACGATAGACCGACGATTTGTGCCTCGCGCCAATAGACGCTGGTGGTTTCGGTATCAATGACAAAATGCGGCGCCGCTTCTAACAGTTCAATCAAACTGTCAAAGGCTGGTTCGTCAAGGATGGTGTGCCAGGCTTTATTATCATTTTTACTGTCTTTGATATTATCAATCTTGGTCGATTGCAAAGATTTAGCGATTTGTGCTTGTGATTCAGCATCCGCTTGGCTGTCAGCGACACTTTGCGAGCCATTAGCGTTGGCTGGATGGTTTGGGTGATCGAGAGAGGCCAGCTCGTTTCTAAACTCAAGCTCGTTATATAACTCGCGTAACTCATTTATATGAGCACTCGGATCGGTATTGATTTTTAAATCGTTCCAGTCTTGACCGATGTCTAGGTCCGTGACGATGGTCGCCAGTTTGGCATTGAACGGGATATCATCGGCGTGCTCGATTAAACCCTTGGCACCGCGACCTTTAATAAAGCCGATGTGCTTGAGCATATTGTCGATATCACCGTATTCAACCAGTAGGTCTTTCGCGGTTTTTTTACCGATACCAGGCACGCCTTTGATGCCGTCAGAGGCGTCACCCATCAAGGTCAAAAAATCAATCATTTGGTTGGGATTAATACCAAATTTATCGATGACAGCTGCGGTGTCGGTTACTTTACCGGTAAAGCTGTCTTCCAGTATCACGCAGTCATTGACCAGCTGCATCATGTCTTTGTCACCCGTTGAGATGACCACGTGATGACCTTGTTCAACCGCGCGATGGGCTAGTGTCCCGATAATGTCATCAGCTTCTGCACCTTCGATGCGTAACAGCGGAAGACCTAATGCCGTCACCAAACGATGGATATAAGGAATTTGTTCTACCAGCTCTATGTCGATGGGCGGACGGGCGGCTTTATAATCAGGTGACATATGATGGCGAAAGGTCGGTGATTTGGTATCAAAGCAGACCGCCATATGGGTCGGGTGATAACGGCGCATTAGCTTTAGTAGCGCATTGAGCGTGCCACGGATGGCGTTGGTTATCAGACCTTGCGAGTTTTGCATAGTTTTGGGTAGGGCGTGATAAGTGCGAAATAGATAATAAGAGCCATCAACCAAAATAAAGGGAGGCTGGTCTTTGTCGACGTGACTGGTGTCCATGGTCGCTACATTGGGCATGGTGTCGAAGTTTGGCAAGTTTTTAGGATCGAGTGCTTGATGGGAATTGTGGTTACTGTCTGAAGTAGGGTCGGTCATATGGTCAGTCATAAAAGTCACTTATCAGCTATTAGATAAAAATATACGCTTATTATAGCGATAAAATCAGTGTGTGCCGAATCGCTTAAAAATTACGATGTGTACGAGCATTAATGATACTCATCATTAAAATAAAAATAGCTCAATGAGACAAAAAAAGAACCCAGCGCTAACTGAGTTCTTTTCTTTCTTTACCGATACCATCATTATTAAGGACTTATTTTACCTCTGAAGTCACTTCACTATCGATATTGCCGTGGGTGGCTTTAGAGTATGGGCAAACTTTATTGGCTTTTTCGACTAACTTTTGGAACTCATCAGCAGACAATTCTGTATTTTCACCAATCACGTGAATCTTCACTGCTAATTGAAAATCTAGACCGTCGCCTTTCATGAGATCTACCGATACTTCAGTCGTAGAATCAAACTTTGCTTTTTCTTCGCCTTTCACTGCAGCAAGCGCGCCATCAAAGCAAGCGGCGTAGCCCATGGCAAATAACTGCTCTGGATTATTACCGTCTTTACCAGAACCGGGTGCAACCATATTAATCGTTAAATCACTGTCTTGAAGACTGGCATTACCGGTACGACCGCCGGTAACCGTGCCTTTAGTAGAATATAATGTTTTCATAACACATCCTTTGTTGTTGGTTTTTTATATTGAAGTAGTCACTTATATGATGCTATTTAGCATAGCAAATAATCAGTTTGGCGCAAGGGCTCCGTAGTAAGCATATACTGTAAGTTTGTAAGTGAGCCTTGCATAAAATTATCTAGATTGAGCAAACCACCGCCATGAAAACCTAACGGGTATAAGTAATAAGCATATTAATGTAAACTAATGATTTAGACACTCGTAGTAAAACCACCAAAATAGGTGATAAAAATCTTAATTATAAAGGCGTTTTCTAATGGATTGTTCGTTGAATAAACTGATTGTTTTACCCGGTATTTTCTCTTTAATGGCTTTGGCCCTTGTCGGCTGCGGAGAAGAAGACAATATTTATGGGTCGGGCAGTAGTAACAAGATTACCTTGACCAGTTTTGCCAACAGTTATGACAGTCAGGCGAACGAGAGTGCGATTGCGCGTATTGATGAGACCTACCGTAGTGGCGCGCGTGAAATCAAGCAAAAAAATATCGTTAATAGTTATAGCAACCAAAGCCTGAATACCTTAGATAGAACGGTGTTGGCTGATAACTTCGAAGGTCGTCTGGAAAATAAAGATATTGAAGTTAATGGCCGCACGGTCAGACGGCCTATTTATGAAGAAAACAGCAATAATAAATTAAACTACGAAACCACTTATAAAACGCTTGATCTGTCAGGTGTGCAGGCGAACAGTTATAACGCTGGCAGCAATATCAATAACAGTCGTGGTATTGTCACCGACTTAAACAATTATTCTAATATTCCAACCAATGCAGAGTTTCCCACAGGCTCGGTCTGCTATATTCCAGTGGTTAAAAGCGAGCGCTCGTTTTTAGCATTCAATGAGAAAAACAAGACGGGATACTCATCACTTAATAAATGGGTGGATGCTGCCGAAGAACGTTTCAGCGACAATAGAGAGGTCGGGACGTATGAGTTTGGAGTTGGATTTGGCAATAAACACAAAGCGGCGCAAGTGACGTTTTTTGAGTACAAAAATCAGCCTGCGTATCAGTACAATGGTGTCGAGTATAGCAATGAAATCTACGAGGCCAATTATGTGGCCAAAGGCAGTACCGATCCGAATACCAACAGTTTTCGCGGTGTGGTAGATTGCACGATAGTCAATGAGGTGGCAGGAGATTTCTTAACCGATCAAATCAAGCGCTATTATTAATAGTTATGCTATAGGTCTTCATATTAAAAAGCTGACAGCACTCTCTTGAATAGAGAGTGTTTTTTTATGCGCTAATTCTGCACCCTGCCGCTAAATCCGCTACAATAAGCCCATTATTTATTCTATTTATTGAAATTACTGCCTAAAAGAAAGTTACTGTCTAAAAGACAGACTTTTTAAAGTTAAGGTTGAAGCCAAAAATTATGAGTGTAGATTCAAAGAAATTAAACCAAGAAGTCGCCAAACGCCGTACCTTTGCTATTATCTCGCATCCCGATGCGGGTAAAACCACCATGACTGAAAAACTACTGTTATGGGGTCAAGCCATTCAGGTGGTAGGTGAAGTTAAAGGTCGCAAAACCGATCGCCATGCGACGTCAGACTGGATGAGCATGGAGCAAGAGCGTGGTATTTCGATTACCACCTCGGTCATGCAGTTCCCTTATAAAGACCATGTGGTCAACTTATTGGATACACCAGGTCACGCCGATTTTAGTGAAGATACCTATCGTACTTTGACCGCCGTCGACAGTGCGCTGATGATGGTCGATGGGGCAAAAGGGGTCGAAGAACGAACCATCAAACTGATGGAGGTGTGCCGGATGCGCGACACGCCCATTATTTCGTTTATTAATAAACTCGACCGTCAGATTCGTGAGCCGCTTGAGCTATTGAGTGAAATCGAAGCCGTGTTAAAAATCAAATGTATTCCAGTGACTTGGCCGATTGGTATGGGGCAGGATTTCGTTGGGGTTTATCATTTGACCGAAAACAGAACTTATCTGTATGAAAAAGGTCATGGCGGTGAAATTACCGTGGCTGAAACTCGCGAAGGTTATGATTATCCTGATATCCGTGAGCGTCTCGGTAAGCTGATGTTTGATGCCTTTGAAGAGTCGCTTGAGCTGGTGCAAATGGCGCTAGAGGATTTCAGTGTCGAAGCCTTTTTAGCGGGCGAGATGACGCCTGTATTGTTTGGCACAGCCCTCGGTAACTTTGGTGTCAATATGGTGCTTGATACGCTAGTGAAGTATTCACCACCGCCAAAAGCCCATCCAACCAACGAGCGGGAAGTAGCGGCAACAGAAACCAATTTTAGTGGTTTTGTGTTTAAGATTCAGGCCAATATGGATCCGCGTCACCGTGACCGTATTGCTTTCTTACGTGTCTGTTCAGGCAAGTACGAAAAAGGCATGAAAATGAAGCACGTGCGTTTGGGCAAAGACGTACGTATTGCCGATGCCTTGACCTTTTTGGCGGGTGACCGTGAAGCATTAGAAGAGGCTTATCCGGGTGATATTATTGGTTTACACAATCACGGTACGATTTCTATTGGCGATAGCTTTACCGATGGTGAAGAGCTGAACTTTACTGGTATTCCGCATTTTGCGCCTGAACTGTTCCGCCGTGTGGTGCTCAAAGACCCGCTGAAATCGAAAGCCTTACAAAAGGGTTTGCAGCAGCTTAGTGAAGAGGGCGCAACACAGGTATTTATGCCGCAGATTAATAATGACTTAATTTTGGGTGCGGTTGGTGTGCTACAGTTTGAGGTCGTCGCCCATCGCCTGAAAGAAGAGTACAAAGTTCAATGTATTTTTGAGCCAGTATCGATTGCTACAGTGCGCTGGATTCACTGTGATGATGAAGTGGCGCTAGCGAAGTTTAAGAAGAGAGCCCACGACCAGTTATCGATAGATGGCGGTGGTTATTTGACCTATCTTGCCCCTTCACGAGTCAACTTGCAATTGATGCAAGATCGCTACCCAGAAGTGACCTTTAGCAATACCCGCGAGCACTAAATTACTATTTTCACTATGCCGTTTATCTTTTAAGACACGCCAGCCGTGTCTTTTTTATTAGCTATGGTTTACGTACGACACTATAAAAAGGAGCGTTCAGGAGACGATAGCCTCATAAAAACACAAACAGTGTTCCTACAATACAGAGTGGTTGTTACGGTAGAATATCAATAAATCTTATCTGTATAATAAAGAGGCTATATGAAACCTGTCACCCAACCTCATACTCATAAGTCAGAACTATCCAAGCAATTAGCTTTGAGGACTGGCTGGCTTCGTCTAGCCTCTCTATTGGGTAGTGGAGTGCTACTTGGCACATTGAGCTTGTCAGCACATGCTGGCAGTCTAATTAGTCACACCGATTATTTGGATTATGAATTGCCTAAAGAAACACAAGAAAAATGTGTAGAGCGTGAAAATTGTCCAGATATTGAGATTAAATACCTCAAAACCAATCACCAGTGGATAAATGCGATCACCAACGAGCGTATCAATCATTTAGTCGTCAATAGCAAGCCCACTGAATCCGCACCCATTACTTCCAAGAGTAACCAAGCAGACGTTAAAGCTGCTATTGATGATTTTGTCACCTCGCAGTTTGCTGATTTACCCGAAGACAGCGTATTTGTTTATAATTTAATGGTGACGCCTGAATACTTAGGTCACGTCAACAATTTAGAAACCTTTGAGATAAACTCTTACGTCTTTACCGGTGGCGCTCACGGCATGCCTTATAGTGAGTATTTGGTATTTGATCAAAAGTCCAAAAAGCAAATTCAGCTGGCAGACATGCTACAACCTGGCAAAAAATCAAAATTCAAAGCATTGGCCTATAATGCTTATAAAGACTGGGTGAAAACGGTCGATGAAGACGTCGCCAGTTATGAGAAAAACTGGCCGTTTACCCTCAGCGATAATATCACCGTGACCGACAAAGGCATCGATATTCGTTATCAGCATTACGCGATTGGTCCATATGCTTATGGCATGCCGGTGCTTAGTATTCCCTATAGCAAGCTTAGTGGCGTTATCAAACCCCGATTTATTGCTAAATAATTAAGACAATAACACCATCATATTGACGATAATAATTTAACGAAAACCATTGGATATTTTATAAAAAATAAGGAGTGATAGCATGACGAACCCTACAGGTAAGGTAGATACAGCAGTAACGAACACGTGGCAGCTTAATGCTTTGACAGAAGCGTTGGGTGACTTGACTTTGACGGTCGATGACAGCTTGTCTGTCGGACGTGGTAGCGATAATGATGTGGTGCTCGGTAGCAAACAAGTATCGCGTAATCATGCGCTCCTGAGCGTATTGGACGGTCAGTTATATGTCAAAGATTTGGACTCGTCCAATGGTACATTTATTAATGAGCAACGTATCGAAGGCAATAAATCGAGTTTGTTGCAAGTGAATGATAAGATTGGTTTTGCAAGCTTTAGTTTTCAGGTAAATGTGCCTGTTGCTGCTACCGAGCCTGAGGTACTGCAACCAGTAACCACTGCTGAAAGTGCAGCGGCTAGTATGGATACTGACACTGAGGTATTGGCCGCTCAGCCCGTTGCTGAAGAACCTTTTATTGAAGAGGCCGTTATTGAAGAGCCCATTATTGAAGAACCTACTGCTGAAGAGCAGGTTATTAAAGAGCGCGCGGTCAACCAAGCTCCTGTGACAGAAACGGAATCTGCAACTAACGAATCGGTAGTGAAAGAAACAGGCATTGAAGAAGTTCTACAGACGGCAGATAATGTGGAAGCTGACCCTGTTGACACTGTATCTAAGACAGCAGACCACCTTAACACAAGCGCCCCGACGACCAATACCACTCAATCGCCTGATCCACAGCCACAAGAGCCGGTTATTAAAGAAACAGGTATTGATGAAGTTTTGTCATCTGCAGAAGCCGTAGAGGTAGAAACAGAAACAGCACCGCTAGCAGCAGCTAATAACTCGCCAGCAGTGGAGCAGCCAGTTGTACGTGAAGAGCCAGTTGTGCAACCTGAGCAGGATAAAACCACGAAAACCGCCCTGCAAGAAGAAGCGGATCCTGATGTGTTACGAGCCAAGCAAGCGGCTACTGCACAGTTTTCAGGCACGGCCAATCTAGGACAACCTCGGGATCTTGGTACCGAAGGTAATAACGCAATGGATCAGGCCATCAGTAATCCAGCGACTGCGAAACCAGCAGAGAAAAAGCCCAGCGGTAGTTGGTTTATATGGATATTTGTGGCCATTATCATTATTGGATTGGCGCTGTGGTTATTTAACATGGGCGGCGCGTAACCCCGTTTTCTAATACTTTTCACAGTTAGACTGTGAGAGTTTTTTCTATAGCGTCAACATTCAATAGAGTGTTGACGCTATATTGTATCTGTACCTTCACTGTTATTTTACTGTTTTTATTTTGACCAGTATCTTGTTAGAGAGCATTACTATGATGACCTTTGAGGAATATCAAGCGTTTAAAGACCGTGGCTTTAGTCATGCACCACTGATAAAAAAACGTCTCATGGATGCACAGACGCCAGTATCTGTATTTTCTAAAGTACGTGATTTAAATGGTTCCGCGTATCTCTTTGAGTCTGTCGTAGGCGGTGAGCGCTGGGCACGATATTCGATGATTGGCTTGGGTAGTGATCTTATCTTGCAGTATGCAGATGGTCATATGACGGTCAAAGACAACGACAATATTGATGTAAATGCAGTAGAAGACCCGTTTGACTATATTCGTAAACTGATGGCGCAGTATAAGATGCCAACGGCAGAGGATATAGCGACATTACCGAGCTTTAGTGGCGGTTTGGTCGGCTACTTCGGTTACGACATGGTACGTGTTATTGAGCCAAGCGTGGGTTTGTCTGATGCGCCCAACCCAATATCAATGCCAGACATGTGGTTGATGCTCTCAATGAGCGTGATTGTTTTTGACAGCTTAGAAAACACTTTGTCTATCATTGTTTATGCCGATTGTAATACCGAAGATGGCTACAGTAATGCCATCCGTGAGCTAGAAAAAATAGAAGATAAACTAGCAGAAATGCCAAATTTGAGCGCTCCCGTGATGCCGACGCCGACGTTTACCTCACAAACAGCTTTGGAGGCATACAGTAACGATGTCAATAAAATAAAAGACTACATTTCAGCGGGCGATGTTATGCAAGTTGTCCCTGCTCAGCGTTTGACCGCTGATTATACTGGCGACTCACTGGCTGTTTATCGCGCCCTACGATTTTTAAATCCCTCACCGTATCTGTTTTTGGTACATGGTTATACGCTAGATGACCATAAGCGTTTTGATATCATTGGGGCATCACCTGAGATACTATCGCGGGTTGAGGATAGTAAAGTCACCGTACGACCATTGGCAGGCACTCGCAAGCGTGGTCGAGATACAGCGGAAGACTTAGCGCTTGAGCAAGAATTGCTTAATGACGAAAAAGAGATAGCGCAGCATCAAATGCTCATTGATTTGGGTAGCAATGACATTGGCCGCGTTTGTGAGCATGGTAGTGTCGAAGTTACTGAAAAGATGTTTATCGAGCGCTATTCACAAGTGATGCATCTTGCTTCTAATGTTGAGGGGACAATACTGCCTGATAAGGATGCACTGGATGTTTTTTGCGCGACCTTTCCTGCGGGCACGTTATCAGGCATACCCAAAATCCGCGCCATGCAAATCATTGATGAGATAGAGCCAGTACGTCGTACAGTCTTTGGCGGCGCGGTTGGTTATCTGGGCTGGCATGGAAATATGGATACCGCCATTGCTATACGTACTGCAGTCAGGCGTCGTGGAAAAATCCATATCCAAGCAGGCGCTGGAATCGTCGCCGATTCTGTACCAGAAACAGAATGGGATGAAACCCACAAAAAAGCGTTGGCACTAATAAAAGCGGTGAAAATGGCGTGCAATGGTTTGCGTATTCGTTGAGTATTTAATAAAGAAAGCAGTTGTACATAGTAAAGACCTCAAAAGTGGTTATTTTTATTATAAAAAAATAGCAGCATAATCAACTCCTTGAGGATTATTATGAAAATAATCGCAAAAAAGATAAAAAAGGGCTTGCGTCTTTCAAAAAATTTGATAGAATAGCCACCACTTTGAGAGAACAAGCCGACTTAGCTCAGTTGGTAGAGCAACTGACTTGTAATCAGTAGGTCGCCAGTTCGATCCCGGCAGTCGGCACCATTTATCTTTTCTTTCAAAGTAGCTTTTTATGAAATTGTCTTAAATTAAGTCATTTTTGTTCAAAGCAACCTAAGGTGGGATTGGGGAGCGGTCAAACCCAACAGACTGTAAATCTGTCGCGAAAGCTTCGAAGGTTCGAATCCTTCTCCCACCACCATATTTTTTATAAGTTTGTCATAGCGCCAAGCATACTCTATATACTTAACGACTCTCGATTAGAGTCTCTTTGCATAAGAGTAATTGCGGGTGTGGTATAATGGTAACACCTTAGCCTTCCAAGCTAATGACGCGGGTTCGATTCCCGCCACCCGCTCCATATAATCACTATCGCAAAAACTATCAACAATTCATCACGACAGTCAGTTTATTAGTGCTGTATCGTGATATTTTTTTTAGTAACCCTACGGGTTGTTTACTGTAGTTATTAAAAGCCTGCTCATATAGCTCAGCGGTAGAGCACTCCCTTGGTAAGGGAGAGGTCTTGAGTTCAATTCTCAATATGAGCTCCATTTATTATTTCAGCTTTTTTACTGCATTTATATAATTTTGCGTCGATATCGAAATTACAGAATATTGAAAAATACAAAGTTAGTGTGGCAGGTAACAATTCAAAGGTGACACTGAGGTGTTGCCTTTTAGTGCTGTCAATTTATTAATGCACTACAGTAAGATAAAGTCGTGCAACAGCGTAACGATATAATACCTTGCAATGTTCAAGAGATTGAAAAGCAAGTATAATGTCGCTATCTATTCTATGGGCTATAGAAGGTAAATGCATAGATAGATAATAGTAGAGCGACAAAATATTTTTAGTAGATAAGCCATAGCGTCAACGGTTTGATGGTTTTACATGCATCATGAGCCGTCAAACAGCTATTTACCGATCTTGCTGTTTATTACTTTTTAAGCATAAAGATTCACCAAAAAAAGAGGAAATACCCATGGCAAAGGCCAAGTTTGAACGCAACAAGCCAC
>NZ_RRYX01000094.1:0-12291 GCF_014861375.1 Psychrobacter sp. FME5
TGGTGTTCTTTTACATCAATTATGGCTACGTCTGATGCCAGCATACTTTTTAGAACACCACCAAGCATTTTAATGAGATAACATAAAAAGACCCCATCAACCATTGCTGATAGGGTCTTTTTTTAAGTTGTTATTTAATACTTTTTCTAAATATTAAAAATCAAACCTAATAGCTTTTACTAGTCTAGGCAGCTGCTTAGATTTTACCAACTAGGTCAAGGCTTGGTTTTAGTGTTTCTTGACCGGCTTCCCAAGCTGCTGGGCAAACTTCGCCGTCGTTTTCACGAACGTATTGTGCTGCTTTTACTTTACGCAACATGTCTTTTGCGCTACGGCCGATACCGCCAGCATGAATTTCAGCAACTTGGATCAAGCCGTCTGGATCTACTAGGAACGTGCCGCGCTCAGCAACACCAGCATCTTCAACCATGACGTTAAAGCCACGAGTGATTTTACCAGTAGGATCGCCAATCATTGGATAGTTTACTTTACCGATTGCTTCTGAAGAGTCATGCCATGCTTTATGAGTGAAATGCTTGTCAGTTGATACGGCATAGACTTCTACACCCAGACCTTTTAGCTCGTCATAATGAGCGGCCATGTCTTCAAGCTCGGTTGGGCAAACGAAAGTGAAATCTGCTGGGTAAAATAGGAAGATTGCCCAGCCGCCTTTTACGTCTTCTGATGTGATGGTTTTGAACTCACCATTTACAAACGCTTCTGCTGAAAACTCTGGGATTTCTTGATTGATAATAGACGCCATGATTGGCTCCTTTTTAGATTGATTGATGTTAAATTGATTAAAGGTTATTTGTATGATTGTTTCTATTAACCCTTTTGTTATCTGGGCTACCTGACAAACTATACGCGAATTCTATGGTTAATCCAGTTAAAAGTTTTTAATGTGATGTTTTGTTTTATTAAACTTGTTAAACTATTCTATCTAATTTTAATCATCAGTGTATGATTGGTAATGGCTATCCCAGAAAGGATAACTAGGTATAATAGAGTGTGTTAAAAGCCCATTAAAAGAGAGGTTTTATGATTACCTTACGACAGCTTGAATTTGCCTTAGCCGTTGCTAAGCACCGCCATTTTAAACGTGCTGCTGAAGACTGTAATATCTCCCAGTCTGCACTCAGCTTGGGCATCGCAGAGTTAGAAAAGCAACTGGATACCCAGATTTTTGAGCGCAATAACAAACAAGTTCTCATCACCCCTATTGGAGAGGACATTCTCACTCGGGCGCAGCGGGTGTTTTCTGAAGTGAGCGACTTGACCACGCGTGCACAAAGCCATCAATCGCCACTTGCTTACCCTATGACAGTGGGTATTATTCCAACGATTGCACCTTATCTATTGCCAAAAGTGCTACCAGCGCTGCGAGAGCATTACCCAGAGTTTCGTATGACCATCGTGGAGCAGCAAACGGAGCGCTTGCTCGAACAAGTGCGCTACGGTCATATTGATACGGCTATTATTGCGCTACCTTATGCGGTCGATGGTTTGCACAGCTTTGAGTTTTGGAGCGAGGACTTTTTTGCCGTATTTCCAAAAGACGATGTACACGCCAAGCTTGAAACCATTAATGCCGATGAGCTAGAGACTGCTAATCTTATGTTACTCGGCGAAGGGCATTGCCTAACCGATCAAACTTTATCTGTCTGCCATTTTGACCGTGCGCAGATGAAATCAAGCTTTTCGGATGCCAGCTTAAATACGCTTATTCAAATGGCATTGGCTAATATGGGTACAACCTTGGTACCAGAAATGGCGCTCGATCAACTACATCTACAAAATCAAAATGCGGTCGCAGTACCATTGGCAGAGGAAGGCCCGCATCGTCATATCGCCTTTGTCACTCGTTTAAATTATGCTCGTGTTGATGATGTGAGTTTGTTAGGAGATGTCTTTAAAAAGGCTTTTGAAGAAGCTGCTAATAAGAAATAAATAGTGAATTGTGAGTGATAACAAACCATAGAAAACTGGGTTAAATATGGACGATGTTTTGCAAATAAACTCTACGCTTAGCAATGATTTTGCCCGACACTTGGCTGCTGTAAATAGTGATATGACGCCAGCAGAATCAAGCATGCTGTGGCAAGATATTGCGAGCCGTTATAACGAACCACAGCGCGCTTATCATAGCTTGCAGCATATCCAGCAGTTATTTGCACAGTTTGAAAAGATAAAACAGCACCTTTATGAGCCAAATATTATTGCCTTAGCGTTGTACTATCATGATGTGATATACGACCCAACCCGCTTAGACAATGAGTTAAAAAGCGCAAAATATGCAGTAGAGGCGTTAAGTAAATATATAGACGATGAGAAACGCCAGCATATTTACAAACTGATCATGATGACTGCTAGCCATCAAATCGACGAATTGGCAGATTCTAACAAAAGCAGCGATGCCGCTTATTTATTAGATATGGACTTAAGCATTTTAGGTGCGCCTTGGGTTGAATATGAGAAATACGCGCAAGCCGTACGCCAAGAGTATGCCTATGTCTCAGATATAAAATATCGTGCTGGTCGAGCGTCAGTCCTAAACAGCTTGTTAGCGCACCCAACACTATATATAACGGACTATTACTACGAACGTTTAGAAACAAAGGCTCGAATCAATATCAAGCGTGAGATTACGCTTTTACGCGCATCTTGATTAATAACTCACTACCCTGTCGCGCAGGATGCGAGTTATAGCTCGGCGCCATAATCTCTATATCAAAATGAGACTCAAAATGCTGTTGGTACTCAGCTTTCGTACCACCAAACGGTGGTTCTTTTCGCCCAAAGTCTTTATCAAACAGTAAACCAACCAGCTTCCCTTTAGGTTTGAGCAGGGCTGCCATTTGCCGGACATACTCATCACGGCGCGTAGGATTGATCGCACAAAAAAACGTTTGCTCGAGCACCCAATCAAACTGGTATTGCTCAGGCGATAAGTTAAAGAAATCTGCGCAGATGAGATGCTCAGCTGGAAAATCAGGATAACGCTCAGCGAAGGCCTTAATCGGTGCAGGTGCAAAGTCAACCAAGGTGACATTGGTAAAGCCTTGCTCATGCAAATAGCCAACCTCGTAAGCATTACCCGCACCCGGTACTAATATAGCCTGATCTTTAGCAGACTCAGGTAACTGGTCAATATAAGCTTTGAGTGGCGGTGATACCTGCCCCATATCCCAACCAATACTGTCTTGCTCATAACGCTGCTGCCAAAAATCTGCTTGATTAACGTTTTCCATATGCCGTCCTTGTCTATATTCAGTTCTATATAAAATGGATACGGTGTCAGACTCGCTTAGCCTACGACTTGTAGTACTTTCACTCGCCTTCCTTGCATCCAAACTATATTGAACAGACTCTATAGTCAGTGAAAAGTAAAATCGATACATCACGTACTGTAGGTACAGTTTTTTCTAGCTTGCTGTGCCTACGCAGACAGAGGCTACAAAAAAACTATACCAACAGTATCGTAGCGTTTTTAAAGTATTTTAACTATATAATACTATTATTTAAACGGTACAATTCGTACCGTTATGACTTATCATATCAGGTCTATTAAAATTATGGATACTATTTACGTGAGGCGTTTAATCGAGCTGACCAGACTTACCTGCCAGCATGTCATGCCACTGCCGATAATCAGGCATCGCCGTCGCTACCGTTTGCCAAAACGCAGCGCTATGATTGGCATGATGCAAATGACATAGCTCATGGACAATGACGTATTCGGTGCATTCAATAGGATAGGCAGGTAAGTAGACCGACAGCCAAATTCGGCACGCGCGTGTATTGCAACTGCCCCAGCGTGTGTGCATTTTTTTAAGACGGACTTCATTGGCCTGAGCACCAACGATCGGTTGCCATTTTTCAAATAATGCAGGGAATACTGTAGTGAGATGTTTGTGATAATACGCAATTTTTTCATCGTGGCTTAAAGCGAACGGCTGCGTGATACCCCATAATAAAAGCGGGCTATCGGCAGCTGAAGATTCCGACGCAGTGCTTTGTTTGCGCTGATATTGCTCTAACACTTGGTCGTGGTTTTCGATTGCCCACGATACTCGGCTGGTAATAGACTGCGCCATTTGCGCTGGGCTAATAGACAGAGGTACAGATACCATTAATGTATAAGGTTTTAAGCGAAAATTGATATTTTTAACCCGCTTTTTGGTCACCTGTAACTCAATGCCTGATGCTGCCAAACGCTGAACGGCACTCTCTAGCAAAGAGCTATTGTATTCTGCTAGCACAGTCATGCTCAAAGCGCTTGTAAATGGTTGTCAAAAGACATCATATGACGTTTACTGTCTTTGGCGATAGTTTCATTTGCAGCGACGTTTGAGCTTGGTATGGCTAAATCACTGACATCCAGTCTGCTTAATTGCCCTTGCCCATCGCTAACGATAAAGCCTGTTTCGTGAGCTTTATTAGAGATATCGTTGGCTGTTTTGTTGGCATAAATAGACGCACCCGCACAATCTGGCAAGCTGACAGCATCAACTAATGTACGAGTATTTAAATCATAAATCGCCGCACAGCCACCAATTGGCGTGGTCACACATAATAGATTACGTTGACTATCAACCGCCACACTAGCGATATATTGGTGAAAGCGTTGCCATTGATTATTTGGCATGGTTAAAGGTTTAAAATCGGTATCACCACGTTTATGCGTCAATACCAATGGCACATTGATATGTCGCTCACCTTGGAATTGAATACCAACCATCACCGTGCCATCGTTATGCATGGCTAAATGGCGTACGCTCATTTGATTATGTTTAGGCGTAACTTGCTCAAGCAATGTTCCATCATGACGGTTTAAGTACACCAACGATGGCCGCATGCTGTCTAGGTTTAACTCTTCACGAGACGCTTGCTCAGTCTTAATACCACCATTAGCAATTACCAAGGTGTCACCATCAGGATGCATGATAAGCTCGTGTGGTCCAATACCATGAGAGTCAAATTCTGCTACTTTTTGATAATCTCTATGAGCGTCATAAATACCGATTTTACCATCTAGGGTCTGTGTGTCGTTTTCGGTCACATATAGCGTTGAGCCATCTAGGCTATAGCAAGCATGACCATAAAAATGACGGTCAGCGGACGCTTTAATAGCGAGTTTAACTTGCCCTGTTGCCGTATCGAGCACCCAAAACTTCTCACTGGGCCGACGCCCCATGACTACCACGTCCCGATTTTCATTATTATGGCTAGTTTCATCTTGAGAACTAACGACAGGCTGAACAACAATATCATGGACACGTTCAGGCATAGTGGTTTGCCACACAATCTGCCGATCGGCATCAATACCAACCACGCCGAAGCTATGTTCGTTATTGATGTTATGCTCGTTATGATTGACATCGCCACTATCATTTTTTGCTAATACGATATCTTTTGGCATTGACGCCACACCGCTGACCCAACAGACAGGACGCGCTAGCATGGTGGTAGTATGTATTGCGCTAAAATCAGTAACGTTATGATGATGACTAATAGCATCAGTATTTATTGGCTGCTGATACGCCTGTTGCCACGCAACCTTCGCTTGCTGATAAGCATAGCGACAGCGCGCTAGCTTTGAGTTTGTTAGCTTAAGTTTTGCAGTTCGGGGTTTCGATAGCAGCGATAGATTCAACTGTGAGCGAACTCCTGACACATAGTCTTGTAAGCTGGCATCAGGCTGACGACGCTGACGATAGCCATGATGCATACCAACCAGTGTTGCCGTACCGACAGCTGCTAGCAAAGAGGTGGTTAGCAGCTCACGGCTTAATGAATTTGTTGCTAGCTCATTTGAGCGCTCAGATTTCTTGTCCATCGAATTTTCTGTATCTGCTTTGATAGTAGACATTATTTAATCGCCATCGGTGCTATTAAAGCCCACACGGATACCAAGTGTCGGAATTAATTGACGTTTAATCAGACGCGTAATGGTGGTGAGATGATCATACAGCTCTTGCTGGGTGGCTTTATCAGCAGTGGCTAAGTCTTCTGGCATTTGTGCTAACAATGTCGTGGTATCAGCAAGCGCCGTCGATAGCTTATCAGCCACGTCATTGTCATTACTATTTCCCAAGATAGCGGTTAAGACTGGATCTGTCATCGCTTTATTCAAGGTCCCTAACTTAGCATTGATAATTGCACGGCTTTGGCCCGCGGTCGCAGCTGGCAAATGACCTTTCGCCTTGCCGGTTAAGCCAAGCGGCTGATCAATAGCGGTAGATTTCATGGTCTCAATCAGTGATAACAATGAATTAAACCATTGATTCAAACCTTGGTCGCTTTCCGCTGTTTTATCAATCGCCAATAAATCAGTGGCATTCTGCTGCCAGTCCTCCTCGATATCTTTTAGGCGTGTACTCAAAGCACTACTAGCGCTAATGACATAAGCGCACTGTCCAGCATCTAGGCTATCATTGGCGAATAGCGCTTCTTCTAATCCTGGTACACCTTGGACAATGGCGCTCTCATTAGCGAGCTGCTCAGCGGTCAGTTTAGGATTGGCAGCAATCAAATCTGCAACCCCTTTGTGTACCAAACCACGTTCGTCAGGATAGTAGTTGATGTATAGATTGCTCATGCTCTCAGTCGCAGGACCGAAGTTAGTCATCTCGGCACTCGCCCATGCTTGCGCTAATACTAACCATTGGTCACGCAACGCTTGTAACTCATCACCGCTGACCGGCGCTTGCTGGCAGTTTTTTTGTGCTAAATCATGCAATAGATCACTTTGCTTAGCCGCGTCAGCATAGGCAGGAACGACCATTTCATTTGCCACATGAGTTAGGTAGGTTTTTTCAGTATCGGCGCTGATGTCAACAGTGGTAATTTTTTTCTCGCTATTATTATCAGTACTGGCTGAACCTTCACTAGTTTTAGGTTCAGCGCTATCTTGTGCGACTTGGCTGTCTACATCTGATGCTTTATTCTCATCAGCAGGTTTCACACAGCTGATAAGCAATCCAGCGCTTAAAGCAGATATCGCCATTGCTAGAGCATGGTTTATTTTCATAAATTTCCCGGTAATTGGATAAATAATTATTTAAATTATTGTAGCTAATATTTAATTTGGAAGATGGCTTTATTTATAGTCGTTAATAACCATTGATTGCCACATTAAAAAAACGTTCAATCACATCACTCTTATAATGATCGCAAAAATGCATTCAATTCAGCACGCCCTTGCTTATCAAGTTTGAGCACTTTTTTCTGCTGCTCTTTGGCTTCGCCGCCATGCCACAATACCGCTTCCATCAGCGTGCGAGCACGACCATCATGCAAAAATGTCGCTTGTGAGTCTACGGTTTGGGCGAGACCAATACCCCATAAAGCTGGTGTACGCCATTCATAAGAGTTGGCTAAAAACTCAACTTGTAAATCTTTTGATGGTAGCTTGCCCGCGATAGTACGATCAGCAAGATCATCACCCATATCATGTAGCAGCAAATCTGTATAAGGATAAATCACTTGGCCATGTTGCTCAATATGGTCATCGTCAGTTTTTGGCAACTGATATCTTGGCGTATGACAGCTCTGGCAACCCATATCATAAAAACGTTTTTTGCCCGCAAGCACCAGTTCATCATCGGCATTACGGCGATGCGGTACCGCCAAATTACGAGTATAGAACTCCACAAACTGTGCCACCTCGTCATTGACTTCGACGGGTGGCTTATCATTGCCTTGCTCGTCAGCGCCCGTTGTTGCATTCATACATGCAGTTTGCGTCGGCATACAGGATTCATTGGGACGAATATTTGAGGTTAAACCCATGTCTTCATTGAAGGCGCTTTGGTTTTGGGTGATTAATTTGGTTTGACCTGCTTTCCAGCCAAAGCGTCCTAGTGCAACTTTGCCCGTTTGTGGATCCATGACCCAATTAAACTTGCCTTTAATATCATTGCCATTTTTACTGTTGTTAGCCGCTTGTTTTTTAATATCTGCATCAGGTATTTGCTCCAGTAATCCGAGCCCAATCATTGGCAAGGCGATACGCGGCGACACCATCAGCTCATCATCAAATTTCCCATAACCAGGCTTGGTTAAGTTAAAGGTGGGTGCACGCAATGTCTCGACATGACCATCGGCAAAGGTGACCGGTTTATCTGCCCACTGTACCGCAATTCTCGCTTCGGCAGGCACCCCTTGAATACCACGATCTTGCAGTTGACCACCATACATAGGATGGACGACTTTTTCGATCAATGAGTTTTGTAGTTGCTGACGCTGCTCGTTCGTAGTCGCTGGCATAGCGAGACGAATGAGCAAACTGTCTGCATCATCTTCGCTAGTCATCGGCGCATGACCGCGACCGTCTTTTATGTGGCAAGACTGGCACGCTGCGACATTGAACAATGCACCAAGACCATCTCGGCTGTCCGTACTGGCAGGCGCAATCACCCACGGCTGACGAAAAAACGCATTGCCAATAAAAAAAGAGCCTTTACGTGATGCGGTTATATTCGATGAAGGTTTAGAGTAACTCTCAGCACTGCTAATACTGATGCCTGTGTCGCCACCTTGCTTAATCTCTTGCGGATCAAAGCTTGCTAGTTGTTGCATAGACACACCCGCGAGCGCTTCTATGGTTTGAACTCGTTCAGGCGCCAATACTTGATTTTGCCCATTATCTATGGCTGTTTTTTCATTATTAGAAGTGCCATCAGAAACACTGTCAGTCGGCTGGCAGGCGCTAAGTGATAGAGCGCATAGAATGCCAAAAGTAAGCTTGGCTGGCACAGTTTTAGGGATAAAGGCAGAGTAAAACGAGGCAGGTTTTTGAACTGTTGAAACATTCGTGGTGTTCATAGAGTACCTTAGTTTTATTCATAGAGCCCCTTAGTTTTAATAGCCTTTTAGTTTTAATAGTAACTTAATACTAAGAAGAACCATTAAAATTATGTGCTATCCAGTTTTTCACTTTTAGTCGATAAATAATCAATCTGTAGAGCTACCCACTGACTTATCCGGCTATTTTAATACACTATAAAAAAACACGCTGCCAACCAAAATCGACAACGTGTTTATTATACATAGATTACTTTCTTATGAAAATAACTCTCATTATCTTATAGCGACTCGTCAGGTATAGCTGATTTACTTTAAAACCGATGCAGTGCTATTGCCGTCATTTTTTTGCAGCCTCTGTCGCGCTTGAAAGCAGCAAGCAAGAAAAATTTATAACAGTAGCACGTGGCTACCAACGTATCGATTTTATTTAGAATTGCCTGTATTATAAATAGAGCTGGCCAACATTTTGAAAAACATAAATCGCCAATTAAAATTGCGAGCCAGCATCAGCGTCTAAATTGTCAATACCAACCGCTTTTGCGGCGTTTTCGATACCCGAAGTCAGCTCTTGCAAGCTATTAATACCTGCTTCAATCCAACCACGGCGTTTATTTTGTTCTTCAGCAGAGATGCCTTCTTTACTCGCTTGGCCAACCGTCGCAATCATTTGATCAACTTTGATACCGTCTTTTTCGCCTTTTTCAACGATGGTATTAAAGGCATTTTCTACCTTTTTAAAATCAGCAGCGAGCTTATCAGCAGCGTCTTTATTGTCAGTATCAACGAGGTAGTGCTTAACACCATAACCACCAACTGATTTGCCAGCGACTGTTTTATAACTGCCGTTAAAGACATTTTGGATACCGCGAGCATTATTGGCATAGCTTAGATGTGTCAAATCACTAAAGCATTCGTGCTCATCTTCGGTAGAGCCAGTGACAAAAGCCACCTGCATACGCTCAGAAGCCAGCTCACCCAGTGCTAAACTGCCCATTTGATACATAATCTGACGCAGACCATTATCGTATTTACGCGCCATAAGGTCGCTTCGTAAGGTATCTTCACTTCCAGGCTGCCACTCGGCTTCCATCGCTGTTAAATCATCAACCAATAACTGTGCAGCGGCTTTTAAAAACTCACCACGACGCTCGCAGATGCTGGCATCGTCATTGGCCGTATCGCCACTGGTACATTGACCCGTTTCAGTAACATAATCTGTCACTGGACGGTTGCCTGCACCTTCGGCAACGCCATTAACGTCTTGACCCCATAGCATAAACTCAATGGCGTGATAGCCAGTCGTTACATTGGCTTCACTACCACCAATTTCATTCATTTCTGCCAATAGCTCAGGGGTAATGGTACTAGTATCTTGTTTGATACTACCAACCGTAATACTATCGCTATTGATGATGTTGTCTTTACTGTTGTACTCACCTTGATAACTATCATTGACGTAATCAATCAATGCTTCATCTAGTGGCCAAGCATTCACCTGCCCTTCCCAACCATCAACACTGCCAATCTGACGCTTATCATTGGCGGTCACAAAACCTTCATCAAAACGGAAAATCTCAGTTTGTGAATACGGCTGGCGTGCAGCTTTATAAGCCGCTCTTGCCGCCTCAAGATTTTCCTGGGTTGGTGTTGCAACATATTTTTCTACCGCAGTTTGCAATGTTTTAGCGGTCTCTAAAGAATCTTTATAGGCAGCATGTGCCATGTTTGCATAGCTGATAGCCAACCTATCAGTATGAGCTTTATCCGCAGCTGATAGCTCGGTATTGGTCGTTGACTCTGTATTTTCTACCTCTGTTTGCGTATCAGCAGTCGTATTGGCTTCTTCATTGGTTTGTTTGGTACAACCAGACACCATTAACAACCCTGCAAGTGCAGCAGCTAAAGTAGTTGGTAAGATTTTACGGCTCGTTACTGTGGTGATTGTCATACATATCCTCAAAAAATATAGCACAAAAAAATTGGTTTTAATTGGGGCATCAAATGGCACTGCCATAAAAAAACTCTATGAATTATAGAGTTATTGATAATCATTATCAATATTTAGTTTTAAATTAATGTTATCTTTTATTTGGCCGTCGTCAAACAGTCAGCTACCGCACTGACGGCAATTATTTTTGAATATTTTTAACATACCCTATATTTAAAGCATAAAAAAAGGCCAGCTAATAGCTGACCTTCTCTAAATATAAAATTCGTTAATTATTCAATCAAAATGACTCAGTCAAAAATGAACCAACTATTAATTAACTGATTGTGGTGCATTGATAACCAGCTCAACACGGCGGTTTTGTTGACGACCAGAATCACTGTTGTTATCAGCGATTGGGCGTGACTCGCCATATGCAACAACATTGATACGGTTAGAAGCGACACCGCGTGCGGTTAGATAGTTTGCGACTGCATAAGCACGGTCACGAGATAGACCTTGGTTGTATGATGCAGAACCTCTGCTATCAGTATGACCAGCAATCGTTACTGTATTTTGGTTATATTCACTCATCGTTGATGCAAGCTTGTTAAGTGTTGGCTTGAAAGATGAGTTCAAAGTAGCATCATCGAATGAGAAAGTGATGTTGCCTGGCATGACTAGATCAATATTACCGTTAGGATTTGGGGTAACTGTTACGCCAGTACCCGCCATTTGCTGCTCAAGCTGCTTGGCTTGACGCTCCATGTAATAACCAACGCCAGCACCTAGTGCTGCACCGATTGCCGCATCACGACCAGTCTTATCGCCACCTGTTGCTTTTGAAATAGCCCCGCCACCTAAAGCACCTGCCAATGTACCGACAGCAGTTTTGTTCAAGCGTTGTTGTCCAGTGTTTGGATCTGTAGCACAACCACTAAGTGCTAGACCTGATGCTACTGCTGCGACCATTAATGTATTACGCATAATATTTCCTCTCAAATTTAAAAATGAATAGACAAATTGTACTTTTTATAAAGATTTTCCGTTAATCTTATTTAGCTACTTAAATGCCAGCTACTTAAATATTAGGTATTTAAATGTTAGACACCTAAATTCAAGCAATTATGCCTGATGACCGACTTGTTTAGCCAATCACTCATTATCTCTTACTTCGCTTAGGCATTTATTTATACTCGTTATTATTATGTCAATTACAATCTAACTATGTGTAATATTTTGTCACATCTATGTATAAAAAGTGATGACCACTCGAGATGGTTTACTATCATATATAGGTGGTTTTTTAAGACGTGTTATTGCAAGTCACGTTTACACTCGTACACTATGGTTTGTTTCTGCTAAAATCAGGCAATAAAATTAACAGCGACTAAACTATATGGTGGTGTGTCAGAAAGTATGCTGAAGAAATAAAGGAGGGTGACAGCCAAAGCAAGATGATATATTTGAGGTTATGAAGACACAAATAGATATCAGCTGCCCCGACTGTCACAGTCCCAGTTTAAAGAAAAATGGCAAAAAAAGCTATGGCA
>NZ_RRYX01000095.1:0-12218 GCF_014861375.1 Psychrobacter sp. FME5
TGCTTCGGCTGTCACCCTTCTTTTATTACTCCAGCATACTTTTTGATACACCACCAAGGATTTATATCATGGCAGATTTACTTAGCATCTCAGAGCCTAACGCCAGTAGCCTTACTGACCCATTTAATAATAAAAACAGTTTTAACAATAATGTTAATAATGACTTTTTGGCCAGCCTAGCGACAGATGCCACAAAAGCGAACCCGCAAACCAATAGTAAACACAACCGCGAAGAAATCGCCCAGCTTTTTGACTTGCCCTTGATGGACTTGTTACTACAAGCACAGACTATTCACCGAGAGAATTTCACCGCCAATGAAGTACAAATTAGCACCTTACTATCCATCAAGACGGGCAACTGCCCAGAAGATTGTGGTTACTGCTCACAATCTGGTCATCACCGTGACACCACCAAATTACAAGCAGAAAAACGCATCGAAGTTGACAAGGTAATCGCTGCTGCTAAACGTGCCAAAGCCACTGGCTCATCACGCTTCTGTATGGGTGCAGCGTGGAAACACCCAAGCGCTAAAGACATGCCTTACGTGGTTGAACTGGTCAAAGAAGTCAAAGCATTAGGGCTTGAGACCTGTATGACCCTCGGTATGCTCGATACTAATCAGGCAACACAATTGGCGGATGCAGGTCTTGATTACTATAATCATAACCTTGATACTTCACGACGTTATTATGAGCAAGTGGTCAGTACGCGCAGCTATGATGAACGTTTAGGTACCATAGAAAATGTACGCAACTCAGGTATCAATGTTTGTAGCGGTAATATCGTCGGTATGGGCGAAAGCCGTGATGACCGTATCGACTGGGTGCTTGAGCTGCTGAAGATGCCCAAAGCACCAGAGTCTATTCCAGTCAATTTATTGGTACCGATTCAAGGCACGCCAATCGGCGACAAGGTATTAGCAGAAGGTCAGTTACCAGTCCTTGAATGGATTCGTACCATTGCGGTGACACGCATTTGCTGTCCAAGCAGCTATGTGCGCCTATCTGCTGGACGTGAAAGCTTATCTGATTCTGAGCAAGCATTGGCGTTTATGGCGGGTGCTAACTCGTTTTTCTATGGTGACAAACTACTAACGACCGGTAATGCTAGCCAATCAGGCGATGACAGATTGATGCGAGAGCTTGGCTTAACCAAACAGTTTGCTGCTCCCAGAGCGCCTAAGCAAGTGCCTGTGATAGACGCGATGAGTGGTCATCAATCACAAGTCATTTCGGCTGATTTGGGCGGAGTAGTTTTGGCTTAACGCTACCATTATTGGATAATCTGCGCTAAGCTTGCGAGCATTATTGAGCGTATAGTTGATTCAGTTGAAAAAGGCCCTAGACAACCGAGTGCAGAGGTATAAGCAATACTTCAAGCGAGGGTAATGCTGCGGTAACTTTTTTGTAAAGGATTGACTATCATCTACTAAGACGTAAGAGAGAGGATGATGGCAGATTATTTCAATTGGATTAAAGCGGCGCATATTATCTCCATGGTCTGCTGGTTTGCAGCGATATTTTATTTACCACGCTTGTTTGTCTATCATGCAATGAGTGACGATAGCATCAGTCACGAGCGCTTCTCTATTATGGAACGCAAGCTCTATCGCGGTATCATGACACCATCGATGATAGCGACATGGGTATTTGGCTTATGGATGTTGGGACTGGGCTGGGATGTCTATAAAACCCAAGGCTGGTTGCACCTCAAGCTATTATTAGTGGTACTGCTCTCAGGCTATCATGGTGCTTGCGGCTTTTATCGTAAAAAACTGATGGACAATCCGCATTATAAATCGCACAAATTTTGGCGCTGGTTTAATGAAGTACCCGTTTTTGCACTAATATTTATTGTCATTTTAGTAGTAGTTAAACCTTTTTAATAGTGATGTAAATAAAGTTGTTTATAAAAAAAGCGTCCGTAACTCAAAGTCACGGACGCTTTTTTATCTGAATAAATTAACTATATTAGGGCGTGTCCTCATTCTGAAAATGGTGATAAAAATGAGATAAATTGCAGTCAAACAAGGAAAATAGCACAGATAATATCAAGATATTAGCCAGCTATTTGACGCAGTTTGGCAAGATTTAGCCATTTTTAGCCCATTTAGTTGATTTCGTTCAGATTGAGGACATGCCCTAAACGTTTGGACGCATGATTTGGTAAACATTACTCAAATCATAAACACGGTAGCGTGCAGGCTCACGACGGTTTTCACCCGCATAGCTGAGCATCAGGGCTTGCTTAGCGCGCTCGTCAACCCAGCCTACGAACAGCCCACTATGCTCGACCCTATTGTAACCATGATTGATATAATAGAGCCAATCACCAACTTCAATCTCGCCACTACTGGCATAAGGGCCTTGGCCATAAGTGCCCTTGTGTATAGTATCGCGAGTCACCCCTGCACGTTTAAATACCGCATTGAGATAATCCCAGCAACCCCCTTGGATGATTGTACGTTCGTTCAGCGCCATCTTGCGTGCGGTGCTGATTACCTCATGTGCCGCCCGACTACTCTGCGATTCAGCCGCGCTTAATAGCGGCAAATACTCGCTATCGACATTGTCATAATTGCCAGATAAGAATGGTGGTAACACCGCAGGAGCCTGACGCTGTACCTTAGGATAACGATAATTGGTATTGGAATAACTCGAATGGACACTTGGTTGCACATTATTCGCATTTGAGCGATAGCTACCAGAGTTACCGGCACGTTGAATGGTAGAGCGTGTGCTAATTTTGGCAGAAGGTACAGTAGAGTTCGAAGGCGTATAACGGGCACTATTATCAGATTGGGCAGATTTTTGGGCAATCAATGCGCTCATACTATCGGCATGAACCTGACTTATCATACCAAAAGCAACCAACAATACACTGCACGGCGCTGTAACCGACAATATGGGCAAACGCGACATGACTAACTCCTTGTCAATAAAGTATAAATGACAACATAAAAAACAATGATTAGACTTTCCAATATTACTTATAAACTATTTGGGCACGCATCTGCAAGCATTATTCACCTTAAAAAGGCGATAAACGGTATAAAAGTATAGATTAATGGTTAGGTAAGAGATGCGGTTTAGAAGAAATACAGAGAAGCGCACGCTAAATAAGAATGTATCGAACAACGTATCGATTTTATTTAGAACTGCCTATGGGTAATCGGCTAAGAAGTGGGTGGATCCTCGCTCATCTTGATATTGACATGGCGTTTGGTCAAGGTTTGACCTTGCAGGATAGCTTTGGCAGCAGTTGTCTCTTGGATGCTCTCAAAGCCGCTAATATGATATTTGTTTATACCCTTACTATCAGCAATCTGTAATTGTTCGCCGATTAGATTGACCTTGTCCCCTTCAGCCAACTGGATATGCTCGCGCTTACCTTGATTATCATGCACCAGCTCGCCAGCACGCAGCCACAATATGCCATTACTAATCATACCGCTCATGGCTTTTTTACGTTGTTGGCGTTGCCGATTAAAAATAAAACTGCCAATAATAAGCAACGCTAATGCGCCAATAGCCAAACGCTCAGACAACAGGCTCATTGCCATGGCCACCGCGACTGCCCCTACTAATAATGCAGACCCAAACCAAAACATGCCATTATCAGCAGTTTGTGGCTGACCTTGTAAGGTGATTTTAGCGCCATCATCGGTCAGCTTAAGCATGCATCATTACCTGTTGCGGAGTATCTGTAAAATATAACGAGAAAATCAAAAAACGCGGTGGCTTGTTCAGCACAAAACTGAACCAGTAGGCTAGTAATTTACTAGGCCAATAGGTTAGCTTACCAGCCTAAAGCGGTTTGTTGCATTTTAATCAATTCAGCAATGCCTTTTTCGGCAAGAATAAGCATATCATCGGCTTGTGCACGGGTAAATGGCTTCTCTTCTGCCGTACCTTGCAGCTCAATGAACTCACCTTTTTGGGTCATGACTACGTTTAGATCGGTATCACAGCTGGCATCTTCTTCGTAGTTCAAATCCAAATAAGCTTCGCCATCTTTCATACCGACAGAAACTGCCGCGACCAAACCAATCAGCGGATCTGCTTTTAGTTTTTTGGTTTTTTGAATGCTTTCTAACGCATCGATAAGCGCAATCGCGGCGCCAGTCACACTCGCGGTACGAGTACCACCATCGGCTTGCAACACATCACAATCAAGATAAATGGTATTTTCACCGAGTTTATTCAGATCAATCATGGCACGTAAGCTACGACCGATTAAACGCTGAATTTCTTGGGTGCGACCTGATTGTTTACCACGTGCCGCTTCACGCTGGTTACGGGTATTGGTCGCGCGTGGTAGCATGCCATATTCAGCGGTAATCCAGCCTTTACCTTTGCCTTTGAGCCAACGCGGGACGCCAGACTCAACACTCGCCGTACACAGTACTTTGGTATCGCCAAAGCTGACCAATACCGACCCTTCGGCATGCTTAGTATAATGGCGCTCAAAGCTGATTGAGCGAAGTTGGTCAAGCTCACGATTGTCAATACGCATAAAAATCCCTAGTACAAATATAGTGTTTTAAATATCCTAACGTGACAACGGTGCAATAGCAAGATTCGCTCAAGCTATTGCGCCGCTGCTTGGTTAAGGTTTAGCAGCAAGAATTATTCTAACCCTTCCATCTTACGCAATTCTTTACGTAGGATTTTACCCACGTTTGATTTTGGTAATTCATCAACGAATTGGATATGGCGTGGACGCTTATAACCAGTCAACTGTTTTTTGCCAAAATCAAGCAGCTCTTGCTCAGTAACTTCACCCTTTTTGACCACAAACAGCTTTGGCTCTTCGCCGCGCTGGTCATGCGGAATACCAATGGCACCGCACTCTACCACCGCTGGATGCTCACTCATGGCTTCTTCGATTTCATTGGGATAGACGTTAAAACCAGAGACCAAAATCATGTCTTTTTTGCGATCAACAATTTTGATAAAACCCTTTTCGTCCATGATACCGATGTCACCAGTTTTCAAAAATCCACTAGCCGTAAAGGTTTCAGCCGTTTCATCTGGACGGTTTTGATAGCCAATCATCACTTGTGGACCTTTGACACAGATTTCACCGCGATCGCCAAGTGTCACTTCATTTTCATTATCATCGATCAATATTACATCGGTGCTAGAAGCAGGAATACCAATCTTTCCAGTAAACTCAGCGATAGTCATTGGGTTAAAGGCAACCACAGGTGAGGTTTCAGACAAACCATAACCTTCAACGATAGGCAGACCAGTAATTTTATGCCATTCTTTTGCCACACTTGGTAAGACGGACATACCGCCGCCGATAGCAGCTTTTAGATTAGAGAAATCTAACTCTGCAAAGCTGTCTTTGTGTACCAAGCCATTAAACAAAGTATTTACTGCAGGGATAAAGGCTGGTTTATATTTAGCCATCTCTTTAATCAAACCATCAAGGTCACGCGGGTTGGGGATAAGCAGACCTGCATACCCTTGGTACATACCATACATACCGCAAACCATAAATGAGAACACATGATATAAAGGTAGTGCTGTTAAGATCACATCATCGGCGTCAGCATCATCATCAAAGGCGCTGTTCATCAACGCACTAATCTGTAGCATGTTGGCGACTAGATTACCATGTGACAGCATCGCACCTTTGGCAACACCTGTCGTACCACCAGTATATTGCAACAACGCCACATCGCTTAAATTCAAATCAGGGCGTTTATATTTGCTAGCTGATACCGCACTTAGCGCCTGTTTAAAGCTCACGCTGTTTGGCAGGCTATAGGCAGGAATCATTTTTTTGACATGACGCGCCACAAGGTTAACCACGGTCCCTTTGATCGTCCCTAACATATCACCCAGCTTACATACGACGACGTGCTTCACTTGACCTTTGTCGCTGGCTTCCTGATAGGTTTTAGCGAAGTTCTCTACGATAAATAAGGCTTTGGTGCCACTGTCACGTAGCTGATGCGATAGTTCGCGACTGGTATATAAAGGGTTGACGTTGACCAATACCATGCCAGCGCGGATGATACCCAACGCCACCACTGGATATTGCAAAATATTGGGCATCATCACCCCAACTTTATCGCCTTTGACCAACCCTAAGGACTGTAAATAGCTGGCAATCTGACGACTGTATAAGTCTAATTGCTTAAAGCTAATCGAGGCACCCATACAGATATAGGCAGGTTTTTGGCCATAACGGCTAAAATTACGCTCGAACACATCAAGTAAAGAAGTATTATCATCCGGCATATCAATCGTCGCGTCGATACCGTAGCGCTCATAAGCATTTAACCACGGACTGTCACTCGCTATCGTCGGCATGGTAGGAAATGCTTGGGTTTCAGCCATCGGTTGAGCACTCTTGGCATCATTATGGTCTGTGGTTTCTTTATTAGTACTGTCCGTCATAATCTTCCCTAAATATTACTGTTAAAATATTGCTAGTAAAACACGCCCTAATCAAAAACTTGTGAATAATAAGCCTGTTAGCTAATAAATTTAGAGGTTTTGTTATTCACAAATTTTTTACATCGAAAGCCATACCTTTTATGCAAAACTCTATTGACCACGATAAAAGTAATTAAAGCAGCCAATGGATAATCTCAGCTAAAAAACGAGTCTTGCAATTGTATTAGCACGATAGTTTTTTGCAATTTCTCGGCCAAAAAACATACATTCCTATCGTTGAATATAAAAATATATCGGCACGAACTATAGCAGTTTTGCTGGTACTTCTCTATAAATAGTACGAAATGATAATCGAAAAACAAAAAAAATGATAAGGCCGTTTGCATAGACCTTATCATTTTTCACTACCATTTGGCGTAATGAGCACCTCGAATATCGAGATACTTGCATCGATATTCAGTACTTATAAACCTCTATAAAAAGTACGAGAAACTTGATATTGGACTGTCTAACCGTGATTCTTTTCTTCAAGCACACGTAAATCTTTGTGCAAAATCTTCCCGACGTTGGATTTTGGTAGCTCATCGATGAATTCGACATAACGAGGACGCTTGTAACCGGTTAGATTTTCTTTGCCATAAGCAAGTACTTCTTCTTCGGTTAAGCTATCATCACTACGCACGATATAAATCTTTGGTACTTCGCCGCTCTTGTCATCTTTGATACCAATGACCCCGCATTCCAAAATCTTTGGATGACCTGACATCACATCTTCCACTTCGTTTGGATACACATTGAAGCCTGAAACCAAAATCATATTCTTTTTGCGATCAACGATTTTGAAGTAACCCTCTTCGTCCATCACGCCGATATCACCAGTACGGAAATAGCCGTCCGAGGTCATGACTTCAGCCGTGGCATCTTCGCGTTTCCAGTAGCCCTTCATTACTTGTGGACCACGAACACAAATCTCACCGCGCTCACCCAATGCAACTTCGTTGCCTTCTTCATCCAAGATAGCCATATCAGTCGCTGGCATTGGTAGGCCAATATTGCCTGAGAACTCGCCCGTACCCTGTGGGTTTGCTGATGCCACAGGAGAGGTCTCTGACAGACCGTAACCTTGTACGATGACGTTGCCTGTGATTTTTTGCCATTTGTCAGCGGTATCTTTTAAAACCGCCATTCCGCCGCCCATAGACATCTCAAGCTTGCTATGATCTAAGGCTTTAAATTCATCACTATTAGCTAGGGCGTTAAACAGTGTATTGACCGCTGGGAAAAATGCGGGTGGGTAATCCTTATAGGCTTTAATTAAGCTGGCGCCATCACGTGGGTTTGGCACCAGTAGTCCGATACAGCCACGATATAAGCCGAACATGCCGCAAACCGTAAATGAGAAGATATGGTATAGCGGCAAGGCAGTCATAATCACTGGCTGCTCGTTCATACTCTCAAATTTATCAAAAGCATCGCCAAGATAGGTATCACACTGAATCAGGTTGGCGACTAAGTTGCCATGTGTGAGCATCGCGCCTTTCGCGACACCCGTGGTACCACCGGTATACTGTAGGACAGCCACATCATCAAGCCCGATGTTAGTAGGGCGCTTATAGTTTTTAGCAGAAAAACGATTAAGCGCTTTTTTAAACTTCACGCTGTCCTTAATATGATAATCAGGTACCATTTTTTTGACATGGCGGACGACAGCATTAACGATAAAGCCTTTCAATGGGCTCATTAAATCACCCATCGAGGTCACCACGACATGTTCGACCAAATCTTTGCCAATGTCTTCATAAGTTTTGGCAAAGTTTTCAAGCAAAATAAGTACTTTGGCATCAGAGTCTGTGAGCTGATGCTCAAGCTCTTTTGAGGTATAAAGTGGGTTGACATTGACCAGTGTCATGCCTGCACGTAACACACCCAATACAGCAACAGGCAGCTGCAAAATATTCGGCATCATAACTGCCACTTTGTCGCCTTTGACCAGTCCAAGCGACTGTAGGTAGGCAGCGACTTGTTTACTATAACGGTCTAGTTCTTCATAAGAGAGTTTGACATCCATGCACACAAAAGCCGTTTTGCCCGCATGTTTGATAAAATTTTGCTCAAGTATATCGATCAAAGAAGTATTGGCAGCTGGCATATCAATATCGTACTGAATACCAAGCTTCTCGTACGTATCAACCCATACTTTGTCGTTACGACGAATGAGGTTATCTTGATTTTCCATAATCTTTTCTCTCCTAGTAATGGTGCGCTAGCGTCACCCATACGAATCACAGAGTGATAAACATACGAATACTCAAAAGTTAGGCTTATCATGATAATGACAAGCGAGGCTGCGAGGTAGTCATATGGTGATGAGTCAACGAGATAGCGGTAAATAGCCCTTTGTTCATTAACATACACACTTTATACAGACTACTCAATATAAAAGATTGCTACTTGAGTTCGTAAACTGGCTTGACGGTCGATATTATCATTATTATCAGTTATTTAACTGCTATTATAGACCAAATGACTGGTGATTTATTACTGAACAATTGACTATTTTTCAGTATTTTTTTAATTTTATAAGCACCTATCGCTTTTATAGTTACAGGCTAAAGTTACAGGCCAAAAATACGGTGCATAGCATTCTTATTATTTTGTTATAAGTGTCAAAAACTTGTCTTTTAATACCCTAAAGTATAAGAGAAATAATAAAAACTATTTCGCTTAACGATACTCAACTTAATCTGTAAAAGCTAACCATTAAAACACCATAAATGCGTCATGCCTAGACGTCACGCATTGTCGTCTATTCTGACTTATACCTTTTTAATTTTGCTAATATCCTTTACGATAGCACTATCTTATTTCCACCCTATTTAACTATATTAGTTCATCAGAACAAGTGCAGTAAAAAAACCTCTATTAAGAATCAAAAGCGAAACCTACTCTATGTCCGATGTTATTGATCATACAACTGCCACCATCATTCCTAACGAACCGATGGATACTCGCTCAGTAGCGGAATTCACTGAGCAAGCCTATCTTAACTATGCGATGTACGTCATCATGGATCGGGCGCTGCCAAATATCGCTGATGGTCTCAAGCCCGTCCAGCGCCGTATTGTCTATGCCATGAGTGAGCTGGGATTAAAGTCGACTGCCAAAGCCAAAAAATCGGCACGTACCGTCGGTGATGTCTTGGGTAAATACCATCCGCATGGCGATAGCGCCTGTTATGAAGCGATGGTATTAATGGCGCAACCATTTAGTTATCGCTATCCGCTGATTACCGGACAAGGTAACTGGGGCAGCCCAGATGATCCCAAATCATTTGCGGCGATGCGTTATACCGAAGCCAAAATGTCTGCTTATGCCAATACTTTGCTCGCAGAACTCGGACAAGGCACCGTTGATTGGCAAGATAACTTCGATGGCACCATGCAAGAGCCAACTACTCTACCCGCACGCCTGCCCAATATATTATTAAATGGCACGACGGGTATCGCCGTCGGTATGGCAACCGATATTCCGCCGCATAACCTCAATGAAGTGGTACGCGCGGCCATTCGCTTGCTAAAAAATCCTGAGCTATCGGTGAAGCAATTAACCCAATCGATACCAGCACCTGATTTGCCGACGCCTGCTGAGATCATTACCAGTAAAAAAGACTTACAAGCGATGTATGAAAGCGGCCGCGGCAGTTATAAAATGCGCGCAACGTTTCATATTGACCCTAAAGAGAAAAATCTCGTCATCATCGACGCGCTCCCTTATCAAGTCTCGGGTAATAAAATCCAAGAGCAAATCGCCAAGCTAATGACCGATAAAAAACTGCCTTGGATTACCGATATTCATGACGAATCAGACCACGAAAATGCTTGCCGTATCGTGCTTGAATTGCGTTCAACGCGGGTCGATGTCGATCGCGTCATGAGCCATCTGTTTGCCAGTACTGACTTAGAAAGCAATTACCGCGTCAATATGAATATGATTGGCTTAAACGGTAAACCGCAGGTCAAAAATCTAAAAGAGATATTAGAAGAGTGGCTCGTTTGCCGTCGCTCGGTGGTCACCCGCCGTTTGCAGTACCGCCTCGATAAAATCGATAAGCGTTTGCATATCCTTGCCGGCTTACTGATTGCCTATCTCAATATTGATGAAGTCATTCGCATTATTCGTGAAGAAGACGATCCAAAATTATCGTTAATGCAAGACTATGACTTAACGGATATTCAAGCCAATGCCATCTTGGATATTCGTCTGCGTCAGCTGGCAAAATTAGAGGAGATTGAGCTGCGCCGCGAGCAAGACGAGCTGGCAGCAGAGCGCGCCATCATCCAAGAATACTTGGATAATCCAGACAGTCTGACTAATCTAATGATTGATGAGCTCACCGCCGATATGAAAGAACACGGCAACGAGCGTGTAGCACAATTGGCAGAACGCGCCGAAGCGCAAGCGCTTAAAGAATCTGACCTCGTACCAAGCGAGCCGATTACTGCCGTATTATCAAAAGCGGGCTGGATTCGCGCCGCAAAAGGTCACGATGTCGATGCCGCTGGTATGAGCTATCGCTCGGGTGATAGTTATCAAGCACACGTCCGCGGTAAATCCAACGAGAGAATCTACGTCCTCGATAGCACAGGGCGCAGTTATAGTATCGATGCGCATAACCTCGCCTCAGCACGTGGACAAGGCGATCCGCTCACCAGCGTACTCAAACCGCCAGCAGGTGCCAGCTTTGAGCAGCTATTAACCGGTGCTGATAATCAGCGCATCATTCTCGCCAGCTCGCAAGGTTATGGCTTTATCAATACCATTGGTAATCTAGATAGCAATCAAAAAGCGGGTAAAAAAATTATTAACCTAGCTGCTGATAGTCGCTTGCTTCCTGTTGCTCGTATTGACGCGCCAGCAAATATGACTGGTAGCACTAATAATGATAATGCCGAAAGTGAAAGGAGCAATACATCTTCAATACCTAACCATATCGCAGTCGTGACCAATGCTGGATATTTATTGATATTTGCGCTTGATGACTTACCTGAACAGGCTCGCGGTAAAGGTAATAAAATGATTAACCTAAAAGGTGATGAAGAAGTGCTCACTATCACACCACTTAGCAAACAAGACAGCTTAATAATTACCGCTGGTAAACGTCATGTGACCTTAAAGCCGATGGATTTAGCTAACTATACTGCTAAGCGCGGTAGCCGTGGCAGTCAGTTGCCAAGGGGCTTTCAGAATGTTACTGGGGTTGAGGTTGGGTGAGTAGTATTTTTTATTACTTCAAAAGCTAGGCTAAAAGCCTAGCTTTTTGATACATCTCATCTTTAATTAAGAGCTTAAACTTATAATGTTATACACCAATGTATTCGAAAAGAGGTATCCAGTTTTGACAGCCAAGGTTATAGTGTCTGCAGGTATCAGGAATCTTCAGCCTGCTATACCCTTTATCAGTAATATTTAGCGAGCTGCTTTGCTCTGCTGTGATAATGGTAGCTAACTCTTTTTTGGCAACACAAATATTTGATAAGTCATCAGTATTTTTGGATATACTTGATTTAAGTGGTGTTATATTTAAAAGCTCAGCTTGTAATTGAGCAAGCTCTACTTCATATTCTTTTTTATTAATAATATCAACTTGAAATTTTCTTAGAAAGTTATCAAGTATGGTTTTATCGTAACTCATAAGGGATGCGCGGTCATATACCTCTTCATGAATATGCTGAGATATTATAATTTGGTAGTGTATCAAAAAGTATGCTGGAGTAATAAAAGAAGGGTGACAGCCGAAGCAAGAT
>NZ_RRYX01000096.1:0-12149 GCF_014861375.1 Psychrobacter sp. FME5
TGGTGTTCTTTTACATCAATTATGGCTACGTCTGATGCCAGCATACTTTTTAGAACACCACCAAAAAACGAATGAGCTGTTTTTGTGCGCTATTAATATAGTGCGACAGTCATAAATAACAGCTTTTTATTTATAAAGCAGCTTTACTCAGATGCTTTATTCAATGGCATTTAGCACCTCTAATATTTGTTGGTGAATGATTTGCCACCACCAAATAAAGCCAACGCCAATAAGTAGTATGATAACCCATGGCAGCAGTTGCCAAATAAGCGCAGGTTTTGATGGGGCTTTTTGTTCGCTAAGAACAGAATGACTAGAGTTTATATAGGTGGTTTGGTATTTAGGTTGATGTTGATCAATGGATTGATTGATGTACTGATTTTGGTTTTGAGACAAATAACCACTCTGATGCATCGCTGTATTTTGCATAACAGCGGCCATACGCTGACGGTAGGCAATAGCAAAAGCCAGGGCAATGATGAGACCAGTAGCTGCCCCGCCAATATGGCCCGCGTTATCGATACCAGGTACGGCAAAACCATACACAAGGTTGATACCCATAATAAATACAAGGCTTTTAAGGTTGAGCACCATGCCATTGACCGATATCTTAAACAGTGCGGCTATTAATAACGCCGCGCCGATACCCATTATACCACCAGATGCCCCCGCTGATATACCGGGTTGCCCTGTACCATCCAAAATACCTTGCCACGTGACATAATTGTTGAGTAAGTTGCCACCGATTGCCGCCAGTAAAAACAACGCCAAAAACTTTACTGAGCCAAACATCGGCTCGGCGATTTGCCCAAAGAAGTACATGGCAAACCCATTAAATAACAGATGCATCAAACCAATATGTAAAAAGGCGCTACTGACTAAGCGCCACGGCTCGTTATCCATGGTATAAGGCAAGGCATTGGCACCCCATTTTAGTAGGGCTTGAGTCGATGGGTTATTGGCATCGACGCCTGTCAGCACTTGCAGGATAAATAGTCCAATAAAGCTGGCTAATAGCAAGGTGGTAACGGGCGCGGTCTTTAATAATTGTTGAATGGGCATAAAAGCGAGCTATCAATGAAAAAGTATCGGTAGAGTATAAAGGCTATGGTTAGGGTGTGTCATCTATAGTTGAGCTACTTTCAAATTAATTCCAGTAGCGCGCTATAATATTTGAATGTTTAACAGACCCTAACTGTATAAGTCTGTTATGATTATTTATAGCGACGCAGGTTGAGCAGGCTTAAAGGTGGTTAGTTTTAAGGTTTTCGTAAGTACCTTTTACCAAGATGTCATTAGTGACTTGATTGATGTCGGTGTGACCACAAAATGCCATGCTGATATCACACTCGTTATAAATCAGCTCTAGCGCGCGGCGAACACCATCTTCACCATACGCCCCTAGGCCGTAAAGAAAAGCGCGACCGATCATCGTGCCCTTTGCGCCCAGCGAGATGGCCTTTAGTACATCTTGACCTGAGCGAATACCGCTGTCTAACCACACCTCAATATTGCTGTTTTCAGCGTGTACCGCTTGTACAATATCAGCGAGGGCAGAGATAGAAGAGAGCGCACCGTCCAACTGCCGCCCACCATGATTTGAAACCACCAGCGCATCGGCACCGCTACGCGCAGCTAAGATAGCATCTTCAGGCTCCATAATGCCTTTGATGATAAGTTTGCCACCCCACATATCTTTGATACGGGCGACATCGTCCCAGCTCAATGCAGGGTCAAACTGTTCGGCCGTCCATGCTGATAGTGACGAGATATCCTCGACGTTTTTGGCATGACCGACGATATTACCAAAGGTGCGTCTTTTAGTACCCAGCATATTTAGGCACCATTCAGGCTTGGTCATGAGATTTAATATATTAGCGAGTGTTGGTTTCGGTGGTGCAGACAGACCGTTCTTGATGTCTTTGTGGCGTTGACCCAATACTTGCAAATCAGCGGTCAATATCAGTGCTGAGCAATTGGCAGCTTTGGCACGGCGGATCAGATTGGCCATAAATTCTTGGTCGCGCATGACATATAACTGAAACCAAAAGGGCGCATTGGTATTTTCTGCCACATCTTCGATAGAGCAGATACTCATGGTCGATAATGAAAAAGGCACGCCAAATTTTTCGGCTGCTCGCGCGGCGTGAATCTCGCCATCCGCCCACATCATGCCAGTAAAACCAGTGGGAGCGATGGCGACAGGCATCTTGACTGGCTCATCAATCATATGCGTTGCCAGACTGCGGTTGTCCATATTGACCAATACCCGCTGGCGCAATTTAATACGGTCAAAGTCGGTCTCATTGCTGCGATAAGTGGTCTCAGTCCATGAGCCTGAGTCGACATAATCATAAAACATACGCGGCACTTTACGTTCAGCGACACGGCGCAAGTCTTCGATTTCGGTGACTTTTTTTAAAGTGCTTTGCTTTAAAGTGGTTTGCTTTAAAGTGCTTTTCTTTAAAACAGGCTTTAACTCTTTCATAACGTTCTCGCTACTAAAGTTTTACGCTTGGCATGCCAGAAGCGATTATTGGTTTTATCAGGCATTTAATATTGTTATGAAGCCCTTAATAATTGCTGCAAATCCATCACGGAAAACGGATAGTTTAAGCGTTGAGTTGGTGTCAAAATAACGGGGATAGTGGTGGCAAACGCCATCATAAGCGGCTCATCGAAATCGGCGATATCGACAATCTTATAAGTGATAGGCTGTACCGCTTGAAACTGTATGATTAGCTGCTCAGCGACATCACATAAATGACAGCCAGAGGTTCCCAGTAGCCACCATTTATCAATATCATCAACGCTATTTTTAGCACCGTTTTTAGCGCTAGCAAGGCTGGGGTTTGCGTCAATCATACGCGCCCGCAATGCTTTTATGTCATTATCGTCCATAGTTATTCTCTCGCCTTAATATTGGCCGCACCGTACTTGTTTTTAGCTTTTTATCCAAAACGTGAGTATTGCTTCGTCTTGTTACGAAGTTTTTGTCGAAACGCTGTGACATGATAAAGAAGTGGGGTAAATAATGACAGCGATTGTGAGATTAGGTAAGATGACTTGCTGTTTATCGTTACCGATTTATGAGGATTGGCGTAGCGTTTTCACTGACGGCTTGTTACTTAAACGCTTCTACTCAGAGTGTTCTACTTTATTTTATTACTTTTTTAATCATTTGGATATCGCGCATGGCAAGTTTTGGCAAGTTTTTCAAACGGCTATTATTGGCAATAATGTTGTTGGTTGTGGCATTCCATGTGTTGGTCGCTGGACTACTGTTAATTTGGAAAACCCAGCCCATTAATAACAGCATGTTTATGCTGACCCATCGTTTAACAGGCGGTACAGTCACCCAAACGTGGGCAGAGTATGATGCCATTGCCAAGTCGGCCAAGCAAGCGGCGATAGCGAGTGAGGATTCGACGTTTAGTGAGCATAATGGTTTTGATATGAAAGGTATCGAGGCGGCGCGTAAGAAAAACGAAGAAACGGGTAAAATGTCTGCTGGTGGCTCAACGATTAGCCAGCAATTGGCAAAGAACTTGTTTTTGACTTCGCATCGCTCGTATGTGCGTAAGGGTGAGGAAGCCATTATTACCGTAATGATTGAAACGCTTTGGGACAAACAGCGTATCTTGACGGCTTATCTAAACGTAGCAGAGTTTGGCAATGGTATTTATGGTGTCGAAGCCGCGGCTCAGCATTACTTTGATAAATCGGCGGCCAATCTAAACCGTGATGAGTCAGCGCTACTGATCGCCATGCTGACCAACCCCAAGTACTATCAAGACAATCAGAGCGATAGACGCTTACGTAATAAACAGCGTATCATCAAAAAACGGATGAAAAATGCGGCATTGCCACAATCAGCTTAATTAATAAGCAGCGTAACTGCTCGCCTCAATTGTTATAAAGTTAAACGGGCAGCGATGTTAAATGGTGGCAGTATTTCATAAGCATGATGATAATAAAAAATGCTAACAAAGCGGTTGTCGGAAATGTTGTTTTTAAAAAGATGACGGCGTATCGATAATAAAAAAGGAGCGATGACATGGTAGGTGTGAATGATAAGCAGGACAAGGGTAATCACATCAATGACATGATTGATGTTAATGAGCTTAATAGCATTAATAGCGTTAGTAATCAGGCCAATGTAAAAGATAACAATGACAACCTAACCCAGATTGCATGGCAGCGTTCAGAAGACGGCAGCTATTCACCCAGCAGTTATATCAATCGTGACTTGTCCTTATTACAGTTTCATCTTCGTGTCTTAGCGCAGGCCGCCAGTCCTCACCATCCGCTCCTTGAGCGCCTGTTCTTTTTAATTATCTTTTCGTCAAATATCGATGAGTTTTTTGAGATTCGTGTCGCTGGCATCATGCAAAAACTTAATATTGCAGATATTTCGACCAGCGCCCACGGTATGCGCCCCAGTGAAGTGCTGAACGAAATTTCGACGATAACGCATGATGCAATTGCTGAGCAATATCGCATTCTTAACGAAGATGTCCTACCAGCGCTCGCTAAGGAAGACATCCGTTATCTCAAGCGCGACGAGCTCAATGCCGAGCAATCCGCTTGGATGAAGCGTTATTTTACTGAACAAGTATCGCCAGTATTGACACCCATCAGTATTGATCCTGCGCATCCATTTCCACGTTTGGTCAATAAGAGCCTAAACTTCATCGCTACATTAGAGGGCAAAGATGCCTTTGGTCGCGATATCAATCTAGCGATTGTACCTGCACCGCGCAGTTTGCCGCGGGTGATTCGTCTACCCGATGAGCTAACGGGCGGCAAAGAGCACCACGTGATGCTATCGGCCATCATTCATGAGCACATTGGTGAGCTATTTCCTGGGATGAATGTCACTGGCTGCCATCAATTTAGGCTGACGCGCAATGCCGATTTGGATTTGGCAGATGATGTCGAGGATATTGCCAAAGCATTAGAAGGCGAGCTAGAAAACCGCCGCTTTGGTGATAAAGTGCGTTTAGAGGTGACTACTGACTGTCCGGTACCTATTAGTGATTACTTGCTCAATGAGTTTGATCTGCATGATAATCAGCTATACCGGGTCAATGGCCCTGTCAACTTAACGCGTTTGTTGTTTGATTTTAATATTCCAGCACTGCGTTATCAGCCTTTTACTCATGTCGTGCCAAAAGTGTTCCGCCGTGAGATGGATAAGCTGGATAAATCGACCAGTATGTTTGCGGCTATGCGCAAAAGAGATGTGCTGGTACACCATCCTTTCAATGCGTTTTCGCCCATTATCAATCTATTGTGGCAAGCCGCCAGCGATCCAAAAGTGTTGGCAATTAAGCAGACGCTGTATCGCTCAGGCACCAATTCAGAAATCGTTAAAGCACTGGCCGCCGCTGCCCGTAATGGCAAAGAAGTTACTGCCGTCATCGAGTTGCGCGCCCGTTTTGATGAAGCCTCTAATATCGCGGTTGCCAACTACTTACAAGAAGCAGGGGCAGTTGTGGTGTATGGCATCGTCGGTTACAAAACCCATGCCAAGCTCATGCTTATTGTGCGCCGTGAGGACGACAGAATCCGCCGCTATGTGCATTTAGGGACGGGCAACTATCACGCCGCCAATGCCAAAGTTTATACTGATTATGGTTTGTTTAGCGCAGATGCTGACATCTCAGAAGACGTGCATAAGATATTCCAAGAGCTGACTGGTATGGGCAAACCTGCCAACCTCAAAAAGCTCCTGCACGCGCCCTTTACGCTGCATGAAAAACTAATGAGTTTTATCGATGATGAAATCGCTCATGCCAAGGCTGGCAAGCGCGCTCATATCATCGTCAAAGTCAACGCCCTAACCGAACGGCGTTTGATTGGCAAGCTATATGATGCCTCGCAAGCAGGGGTCAAAATTGAGCTGATTTTGCGCTCTATGTGTTGTCTACGCCCACAAGTAAAAGGGCTGTCCGAAAACATCACTGTGCGCTCTGTCATTGGTCGTTTTTTAGAGCACACGCGCATTTATTACTTTTATAATAACGGAGACGAGCGCTTATATTGCGGTAGTGCCGACTGGATGGATCGCAATTTATTCCATCGAGTCGAAGTGGCGTTTCCGATTGAAGATAAAAAGCTGTTTAAGCAGGTCTATGAAGATGGCTTGCTGAATTACCTAAAAGATAATACCCAGGCTTGGACGCTTGATGGTGATGGTGTATGGCAGCAGCTTCAGCCAGCAGCGGATGAGGTACCGCATAGCGCCCAAGAGTATTTATTAAAAGTTGTCAGTGGGGTGGGAGAGACAGTCTAGCCAGCCTTTTTAACCTCAGAGTTTATACAATTAAAGTTCATTAATTAAAGCCAAGCATAGATATCTATACTTGGCTTTAATTAATTGTGCCGTGTATACGAGTTACAAACTGTCTTGTAACCTCACATTTATTCACATATTGATACGGCAGTACACTGGTGCATTACTCAGTATTCTCCTTATACTTAATATAGTCAGTGAGAAGTAATATCGCTACATCACATCACGTACTGCGGGTACCGTTTTTTCTTGCTTGCTGTGCCTACGCAGACAGAGGCTGCAAAAAAACTATACCCGCAGTATCGTAGCGCTTTTAAAGTATTTTAACTATATCAGTTAACCGATTATAAAAATATGGAGTCATTATGAGTAATACAACGAACGATACGTCAGATATCAAAAAAGCAGCAGAACAAGCTGACGGTCAGAAAATTGAGAAAAACCTAAAAGACAATAAACAAGCGGACACACCTGAACAGCTGAGTGAGAAAGAGCAAACTTCTTTTATTGAAGAGGATTTGCGCACGGATAAGTAGTGACTGCTCTAGACGTTCGGATTAAAAAAATTAATATACCAACGCGAGGGATACGCTATGACAGCTAATAGACATACCAATGAAGAAAAAGTATTGGTCGATGACCCATCTCTACTACATCCAAAAAATAGCCAAGATAGCTATGAAGGACGTAAGCATGAACCCGATATTGATGGTCCACAACAAGAGTCGCAAGAAACCGATGAGATATATTCTGATCCGCGCAAGGAAGAGGATTTACCAGCAGGCGGCAAAAACGTTGCAGATTTAGATGCTCATGATTTGAGTCAAGAAAGCGAGAAGTAAGTTCTCATATAAGTGACTATTTTATCTTATATCAATGAGCCTTTATAAAAATGAGCCTTTATGAATAAGCGTTGTCAGACATCTAGTGGCCAATAAAATAATAACAAAGCTGAGTTAAAATATAAGGATATCACTATGCAAAATAAAGATATGCAAACCAAAGACCCCGCGTTGACTAAAACGCCTGTCGATGACCAGGTCGATCATCATGAGATTCATAATGATAGGACACATGATGGTATCGCCGATAATATCCTAGGTCATGATAACGAGGATAAAAGTACCCAGACATTCCAAGAAACAGTCATTGGTACAAGATACGCCAGTGATGATGCCGAGCATGGTGACCATATGCACGAAGATATCCACCATGATAGTTATAATGTGATGTCTACCGACGATAGTATTGTAGATGATACAACTATCAACAAAGGAACGGAAACGTTTGAAACAGGGGTCTTTGACTCAAAACACGTAAATGATAATGACAATCCTGCACGTCAGCCTGATCGCCGTGACCAAGAAGGCAATGCTTTTGATGAAGGCGTCAATGAACATACGACTGTTGATGATGCTTCTAAAAGCACAGAGATAAACGATAGGAATCGCTATGCAAGCGTTGATAACGCCCAGACACGTGTACTAAACCCTGACGACAAGGATTGATAGTCCTTTTGCAGTACTCTAGAAATCGCAGGTTATATAGAAGAAATTTTGCGATAAAAACATTGCGATAAATTGCTATAAGGAGTCATTATGAATAAGACAGACCATAATACAGTCAATAACAATCATGAGTTAAAAGATGCAGACGATAACAATGGTATCGTTCCTGATGATGCCTTGCAAAAAGTCAATCCAGCTGCGGCAGAAAGAGTCACTGACGACCATGACCCGCATAATGTTGCCAAAAACACCAAACAGTATGATAGCTCGTTAATGGAAGACGACAAATAACCATTTATTGTAATAAGCGAAATTAAATAGAAGTAAAAAAGTGAAGTAACTGATCGAGTTCAATACTCTAATCCGTTACTTCACTTTTTTTGACAAAGCGATAGCTGACGCTATATATAGTGATGAACACTAAAACTGATACGGCTGTATTAGTGTGCTATTGGTATAAATTTTTCTAGCGTGCTGCATACGCAGAGGCTGCGCAAAATTCATCCCAGTAGCACTGTAGTAATTCTCAGATATTTTGACTGCCTTTAAGCAGGGGAGCCGCTATGAAAACGTAGCTCAGTGTCTGGACTTGATATTAGCTCTGCTTCTATTGCTTTAAAAAATGCCACACGCTCATCAATATTCTCCTCAGATAGTGATTGTGCCAGTGCCAAATAATCCTCAAAATGACGGCTTTCTGACTTTAATAGATAACGATAGTATTTAGCCAAACGCTCATCATCGATAACCTCAGCAAGTGCCGCAAAGCGCTCGCAAGAGCGCGCCTCAATAAATGCCCCAATAATCAACACATCTACCATCGCTGCTGGCTCGTAAGTACGTTTATGCTTTAGCATACCTTTGGCATAGCGGCCTGCACTCAGATATTCCCAGACCTGACCGCGCTCATTCATGATGCCGAGCACTTGCTCGTAATGTAGCATCTCCTCACGTATCAGCTGTGCCAATTTACGCTGTAGTTCATAAGAAAACTCATAGCGAAATATCAAGTTCATCGCGGTACCAGCGGCTTTTTTTTCGCAATTGGCATGATCCTGAATGATTAACGGCAAGTTCGCGAGAGCCGCCTCAACCCAAGATTGTGTGGTTCTAGCGCCCAAAAATTTATAGATAGGTGACAAGTCTACTTTTATGGGTGTGCGTAACTGGGTGATATCGACGCTATCTTCTTTAATATCGTCTATTGATGTCTGTGGTATTGAGGGGCTTTTCTGATTTATAGTCATAGTTTAAATGGGCTCTATTTACGGGTGATGGACACAATAAATGACCTATTCAACATCATTTATTGTGTCCGATATATTCTAACGGATATTCATTAATAGATAACGGTTAAGCATAAATAGGTATTGAAATGATTACTTACAGTTTATAATTAGCGTATAAAACAGTGACTATCAAGTATTGCTAATGATGTATAAGGCTTACGCTTTATGGCTTATCATATATTATATAGTTTCATTATTTACTTGGTGAATACCATTTTCCTGTTTATTTTATTACTTGATAGTAGGATGGTATTTTGCTTTTCGGGCATTTTGTCTTACTATTGATTGTCACTTAGTGGTCAGTGGCATGCAGTATAACAATTGCCAATCCTGTAGCAAAACATCATATTTGTAGACAGGTCTGGCTAAAGGCAGTCGAAAATCACCACTAGTCTATGGAATAGACACTATATTATTGGATAATTGGCTGCTCAATAACAGCTGATACTTTGCGTTGTCATGTTTGCTATTTATTTCAGCCAAATTTGAGATTTAGCATTTTCAAACCGTTACGGTCACAACTTAGCACTAACTCACCTCACGAACAGATTAAGGATAACAACATGAGCCAGTCTTCTAACGTCAATCGTATTCAAAAAGGTATTCTTGCCATTGATCAGCAATTGTATGACTTTATTGAAAACGAAGTGCTACCGAAAGTCGGTGTTGATTCAGACGGTTATTGGTCGGGTTTTGAAAAGGTTATTAAAGAATTTACCCCACGTAACAAGGCGCTACTAGAGACTCGTGAAAAAATTCAAGCGCAGATTGATCAGTGGCATCTAGACAATCCTGCCCAAAATGGTGAGATTGATTACCCCGCTTACAAGGCATTCTTGCAAGAAATCGGCTATCTGTTGCCAGAAGGCGATGACTTCAAAGTCAGCACCGAAAATGTCGATGACGAGATTGCAAAGATTGCTGGACCGCAGCTGGTTGTTCCAGTACGTAATGCTCGCTATGCACTGAACGCGACCAACGCCCGTTGGGGTAGTTTGTACGACGCTCTATATGGTACGGATGTCATCAGTGATGACAATGGTCAAGAAGCAAAGGGTGGCTATAACCCAACTCGCGGCGCAGCTGTTGTGGCCTACGCCAAAAAATTCTTAGATGAAAGCTTTGCGCTAGCATCAGGTTCATATAACGATGCGACTGGCTTTAAAGTGGTTGATGGCACGCTTGAAGTTGCTCAAGGTGATAGCAGCACGCAACTAAAAGATGCCGCACAGTTTTCAGGTTACGTTGGTGATGCAGATAGCCCAACGGCTATCCTATTAAAGAATAATAACTTGCATGCTGAAATTCAAATCGATGGCAGTCATCCCGTTGGTAAAGATGACCCAGCACATATTAAAGACGTATTATTAGAGTCAGCAATTACCGCTATTCAGGATTGTGAAGATTCAATCGCTGCTGTCGATGCCGAAGAAAAAGTCGAAGCCTATCATAACTGGCTAGGACTGATGAATGGTGATTTGCAAGAGACCTTTGAAAAAGGGGGCAAAACCCGTACGCGCAAACAAAACCCAGACCGTGAATATACCGCGCCAGATGGTAGCTCGTTTACCTTACCGGGTCGCTCGCTATTGTTGCTCCGTAACGTCGGTCACTTGATGCAAAACCCTGCCATTTTAGTTGACTTGGGTAACGGTCAAGAACAGATATTCGAAGGTTTGATGGATGCACTGATTACCCCGCTATTGTCTTTGAATGATTTAAAAGGTAAAACTGAGCTATCAAACTCACGTGAAGGCTCGATGTATATCGTTAAGCCAAAAATGCACAGCCCTGAAGAAGTAAAAATGGCCAATGATTTGTTTGATGCTTCAGAGGATTTATTAGGCTTAGAACGTAATACCATAAAAATCGGTGTGATGGATGAAGAACGCCGCATGACGGTCAACCTAAAAGAGGCCATTCGCCAAGCAAAAGAGCGCATTATCTTTATTAACACGGGTTTCTTGGATCGTACTGGTGACGAGATGCATACCAGCATGAACGCCGGACCATTTGTGCGTAAAGGTGATATGAAGTCGCAAGCATGGCAACCAGCGTATGAGCAGTGGAACGTTGATGTCGGACTTGAAACAGGTCTACAAGGTCATGCTCAGATCGGTAAAGGCATGTGGGCGAAGCCTGATGAGATGAAGGAGATGATGGACACCAAAGCTGCGCATCCAAAAGCAGGCGCTAGTACCGCATGGGTACCGTCACCAACAGGGGCAACCTTGCACAGCATGCACTATCATCAGGTGAATGTCGCTGATGTTCAGGACAGTCTAAAATCACGCGAGCGTGCCAGCTTAGATGATATCTTGACCATTCCTTTGGCAAAAGACACCAATTGGACAGAGGAAGAGAAACAACAAGAACTAGAAAACAACGCTCAGGGCATTTTAGGCTATGTCGTACGTTGGGTAAACCAAGGCGTTGGTTGCTCTAAAGTGCCGGACATCAATGATGTTGGTTTGATGGAAGACCGCGCAACGTTGCGTATCTCCAGCCAGCACATTGCCAACTGGTTACATCACGGTATTGTCAGTGAGCAGCAAGTGATGGAGGCGATGAAACGTATGGCAAAAGTCGTCGATGAGCAAAATGCTGGTGATGCTGACTATCGACCAATGGCGAATGATTTTGATAACTCTTATGCCTTCAAAGCCGCTTGTGATTTGGTCTTTAAAGGTCGCGAGCAGCCAAGTGGTTATACTGAGCCACTATTGCATCAAGCACGACTTGACCTGAAAGCCAGCATCTAAATCGGTATGTTGGGCACATAATCTATTAAAAAACTTGTGATTTTTATGAGCGCTACTTATTTATACATAAGTAGCGCTTTATTTTGATGCTTAAAATTTGATACTTAAAAAACAGGCATTACGATAGCCAGAAATAGTTAGTAATGCTGTTAAACGATAAGCACTGTCTCTATTTAGGCATATAAGAGATTTCCTATATCAATGTTTATGAACTATAGCTAACACGATATAAGTTAATTACTAGGGGCTGTATAGAATTGGGAGATAGTTGAAAAAAATAAGCAACGCCTTA
>NZ_RRYX01000097.1:0-11740 GCF_014861375.1 Psychrobacter sp. FME5
AAGACCATTACCTCTGACAATGGTAAAGAGTTTGCTCAGCATAAGAAGGTGAAACGAAAGCTCTTTACTTCCTTCTTCTTTGCCGATGCTTATGCGTCATGGCAGCGAGGAACCAACGAGAATACTAACGGCTTAATCAGAGAGTTCTTGCCTAAGGGTTGTGACTTTAGACAAGTCTCTGATAATGAGATACAGGACATTGAGAATAAACTAAACAACAGACCAAGAAAACGATTAGGGTTTAAAACGCCTATGCAGGCGTTCTATAATATAATTTAGCGTTGCACTTGGTGTGTTAATCTAAGTTTCTATAGATAAAAATCAAAGTATTTTATAAATACCGTGTCTGTTTGCACGCCAATCAATTATTACTATTTTCAATCGATGCCTTTTTTACCGAGTATGTCATGAGTTTGCTAACCGCTAGTATCTTTCTCCTTTTATTGCTGGCCTTAAGCGCCTTTGTATCCGCTGCCGAGATTGCAATCGCAGCAGCGCGCAAAATTAAGCTGCAAATCATCGCAAAAGAAGGCGATGTTCGAGCATTTGATGTCCTTAAAATGCAAGAGCACCCTGGTAGCTTTATCACTGTTGTGCAAGTAGTTTTAAACGCGGTCGCTATTTCAGCGGGTGCCGTGGGTGAGTCGGCAATTAGCCCCTACTTACAGCTTTTGGTTAATAATGAAGCAGTGTCATCGGTTATATCCTTCGTTTTGATTACCAGCTTATTCTCTTTACTCGCCGATTTGATGCCCAGACGGCTGGCAATGTCCAACACTGAGACTATCGCTATACGCCTCGTACGACCAATGATGCTGTTGATTTTCATATTCAAACCCGTTATCTGGATATTTGATGGGGCAGCAAACGTCATCTTTGAATTGTTGGGTATCTCAACTGTACGTCAAGACGATATGACGCCAGAAGATATTTATGCCGTCATGGATGCGGGTGCTGAAGCTGGCGTGCTCAAAAAGCAAGAACATCATTTAATAGCCAACATCTTCGATATGCAGGAGCGTACCGTCACCTCAGTGATGAACCCACGCGAACATATCGTTTATTTTGACACCAAAACGAGTACTGAAGCCGTCGTACAAATTATGATTGACCAGCCACATAATAAGTTTTTGGTCTGTCATGACGATGATTTAGAACACATCATTGGTTATGTAGAGTCACGCAGCTTTTTAGCTTTAGTGCTTAATCAGCAACAGGTCAGCCTAAGAGACAAAGCTTTGCTCAAGCCCGCTCTCTTCGTGCCTGATACCTTGTCTTTATTCGAAGTGTTAGAGATGTTTAAATCGACAGGGTCTGACTTTGCGGTCATCGTCAATGAGTATGGCTTGGTGGTCGGGGTCATTACTCTTAAAGATGTGATGAGTATTGTCATGGGCGAGCTTGTGACGTTAGAGGAGCAGCCTATCGTCCAACGTACTGATAACTCGTGGCTCATCGAAGGGATGACTCCTATTGAGGATGTAGTGCGCGCTTTAGATATTGTCAATCTGCCACGCAGTCAAAACTATGAGACTCTTAGTGGCTTTATGATGTATATGCTGCGCAAAATCCCTAAAAAGACAGACACTATCGAGTATGCCAATTACCGATTTGAGATTATCGCCACCGACAATCTTAAAATTACGCAGTTATTGGTCACAAAATTTGAAGAAATTAATGAATAACTACTGTATTTGAAACGCTGCATTTGACCCGTAACCTTGATATTAGACTGATTACTAGGGCATACCCTAAATAGAAGGCAAGCAAATATCATAACGCCCGCGCACCAAATATGGCAGTACCAACGCGCACCATCGTCGAGCCGTTGACTATCGCCTCACCCATATCTCCACTCATACCCATACTTAGTGTGTCCCAGCCATTCAGCTCAGGATGCGCATGTTTGATATCGTCAAATAACTGCTTGGTACGCTCAAAAGCATCGGTATCGGCTTTGGCTGGAATAATCATCAAGCCGCGTAGTGTTAAACGCTCATAACCTTTGACAACGGTTATCAACTCTGGAAGCTGTGTGGGCAGACAGCCGGATTTGCTGTCTTCGTCATCGATATTGACTTGAATCAATACGTTTAACGGCGGCATCTCAGCGGGTCGTTGATCGTTTAAGCGCTTGGCAATAATGTCACGCTCAACCGTTTGTACCCAATCGAAATGCTCCGCAATATCGCGGGTTTTATTGCGCTGGATACTACCAATATAATGCCAAACAATCGCCTCGCCTTCAGACTGCTCTTTTAGAGTGGTAATTTTTTCGATGGCTTCTTGTAGATAATTTTCACCAAAGTGGCGCTGCCCTTGCTGCGCTAAAATGGCGATCATGTCAGCAGGTTTGGTTTTAGAAACTGCTAATAAAGTAACGCTTTCTGCTTGTTTTTCAGCATGCTCACAAGCCTGCGCTACTTGCTCATTTACTTGTTGCCAATTATCAATTAAGTTTTGGCTATCCACATGGTTTTTGCTATTTTTGATATCTTTCATATATGACTCACAAGGATAATGTATTCAGTGACTTTTAAAAGTTTTTAAGATTTTTTAGTAACTTGACCGATACTTTGATTAAAAAATGATTAGACACTTAATACTTGCATTTTCTTAACGGAGTTGATGGTTAAATGTCGATAGTCTTGTTATGATATTGTTACATCGTTTAACATATGCTACTGAAGTTAATAGTAATGGTAAAGACTGTAATTTGGTTAGGGCGTATCCTAATTCTTTAAAGTGATTGATTCAAACACTGTTATTTATTGATAGTCTACCACGTGCTTTTGTACTCTCTTGTCTTACTCTTATTAATTGATAGGAATATCTGATTATGGCTGAAAAAAATAATTTAAGCATCGAAGACTTACTGCGCTTTACCGTTAAGCATAAAGCATCAGATTTACATATTTCAGCCGGTATGCCAGCGATGATACGTGTCGATGGTGAAATGACCCGGATCAATATGCCAGAGATGACCCACCAAGTGGTACATCAGCTTATTTATGACATCATGAATGACAAGCAACGCGCTGACTTTGAAGAGTTCTTTGAAACAGATTTCTCTTTTGAGATTCCCAATCTAGCACGTTTTCGGGTAAACGCCTTTAACCAAAACCGGGGAGCTGGCGCTGTATTCCGTACTATTCCTTCTAAAGTCTTGACCATGGAGGACTTAGGAATGGGCGATGTGTTCAAACGCGTTTCAGACTTTAAGCGTGGCGTGGTATTGGTCACGGGCCCCACAGGTTCAGGTAAGTCAACGACACTGGCGGCCATGATTGATTATATTAATGAAAGCCGTAAAGAACATATTTTAACCATTGAAGACCCGATTGAATTTGTTCACGATTCTAAAAAGAGCCTGATTAACCAGCGTGAAGTTCACCGAGATACTTTAGGCTTCGAGCCTGCGCTACGTTCTGCACTACGTGAGGATCCCGATGTGATTTTGGTTGGTGAGCTACGTGACCTTGAAACCATTCGCTTAGCCTTGACCGCCGCGGAGACTGGACACTTAGTGTTCGGCACCCTACACACCAGCTCAGCCGCTAAAACCATTGACCGCGTCATCGATGTATTCCCCGCCGCAGAAAAAGACATGATTCGGGCAATGCTATCAGAATCATTACAGGCCGTTATCTCACAAACTCTGTTGCGTCGTCAAACAGGTGGTCGTATTGCAGCCCATGAAATCATGCTCGGCACGCCTGCCATCCGTAACTTGATACGTGAGAATAAAATCGCCCAAATGTACTCTGCTATCCAAACAGGCGCAGGCGACGGAATGATTACCCTCGATCAAACACTCAAAAACTTAGTGGCAAAAGGCACTATTAGTAAAGACGTGGCCCGTCCTTATGCCAAACAACCAGAAGCATTTTTGTAGCGTTATTTATTTGTATTGATAGTGGTAAGTGAACACCAAAACATGAGTTTAGATATTTTTTTAATCGATTTACATCGAACACAGGTACGTTATGGACATTGATAAACTATTGCAGTTAATGATCAATAAAAACGGCTCTGACCTTTTTATTACTGCTGATGTAGCGCCCTCCATGAAAGTGAATGGTAAAATTCTGCCTGTGGGTAAAACGCCTTTGACCGCTGAGCAAACCATGAAATTGGTTAAAGGGGTAATGACGCCAAGCCAGAAAAAAGAATTTGAAGAGACCAACGAATGTCAATTTGCCATTGCTGATGAAGCACAGCAGGCACGTTTTCGGGTCAGTGCTTTTATACAGCGCGATATGGCGGGGATGATTTTACGAAAAATCGAGAACAAAATCCCAACGGTCGAGGAGCTGCGTCTGCCGCCCGCACTAAAAGAGCTGGCAATGAAAAAACGCGGTATCATTTTATTGGTTGGTGCCACAGGCACTGGTAAGTCAACCACCCTTGCTGCCATGATAGGACACCGTAATCAAAACTCCCATGGGCATATTATCACTATCGAAGACCCCATCGAGTTTGTGCATCAGCATCGTGGCTGTATTATCACTCAGCGTGAAGTCGGTATCGATACTCATTCATTTGAAGCAGGGCTAAAAAACACCTTACGCCAAGCGCCTGACGTTATCTTGATTGGCGAGATTCGTAATCGTGAAGTCATGAGCTACGCTATCCAATATGCTGAGACAGGGCATTTGGTATTTGCAACTTTACACGCCAACAATGCCAACCAAGCGATTGACCGTATTATTCATTTTTTTGAGACCAGTCGTCATAATCAGTTATTTATGGATTTATCACTTAACCTGCAAGCCATCATCGCCCAGCAGCTTATCCCCACTCCCGACGGTAAAGGGCGCCGTGCCGCTATTGAGATTCTATTAAACTCACAGCTGATCAGTGATTACATTCGTAAAGGTGAGATTCATGAGATTAAAGAGGTCATGACGCGCTCACGTGATAGCGGCATGCAAACCTTTGACCAAGCACTGTTTGACCTATATGAGCAAGGAGAAATCACCTATAAAGAGGCAATTCTCCATGCTGATTCTCCTAATGATTTACGCCTCAAAATCAAGCTTAGCAGTAAAAATAGCACAGTCAATCTCGATGAAGGTGCCGATAACTTATCGTTAGATATCAATTAAGCATTACTATTTTTTTATTCATGCCCTAAAATTTTACGAGACAATAAGAAACAATGACCAGTCGTTGAGCACAAAAAAAGCCCTCATTATTGATATGAGGGCTTTTTTCTATTTTATACGTCACTGCTATAACAGATTATTTAACACTATCCTTACACTCTTGATCATCACAAATACCGTATAGCACCAGCGAATGACCTGATAGTTTAAAGCCATGCTCTTCTGCGACTTTGATCTGTTGTTCCTCGATAGATTCATTGTGGAATTCTACAATTTTACCGCAGTTATCACAAACCAGATGGTCGTGATGCTCTTCTTGGGTAATCTCAAACACCGATAAGTTATTTTCGAAGTTGTGGCGCTCGACGATACCCGCTTGTTCAAACTGCGTAAGTACTCGGTAGACAGTCGCTAGACCCACATCTTCACCTTGTTCGATCAGCGCTTTATACACCTCCTCTGCACTCATATGATGCAGCTCTGCACTTTCCAGCAGCTCCAAAATCTTGATACGAGGTAACGTGACCTTCAACCCTGCTTTACGTAAATCTTGATTGGTAAAAGAAGCCATAATATCCCTTCTGACTGTGACAGTCTTAGCAAATAAAGAACCGAAAATATGAAATAGATAATCGCTAATGATTATTTTTTATCGAATATAAAATATCTTAAGAACAACAAATTGCTTTATGCTAAGTAAATTTTCAATTTGTTATTTCCCCGACAATCGCAATGCAAGTCTATGAATTTAAAATATAAATAATAAAATCGCTCGGGTAGTGTTTGGTAAATAATGTCGTAAGTGGTAGGAAATTGCAAGTAAATGACGTATCATTTGTCCAAGATTGTCGGCCAGACGAGCACCAACCAACTTTGGCTGCACCTAATTTATTTCTAATGAGCCATCTTACCATGATAAAGACATTAACTTTTCGTCCGTTGAGCCGTACCAGCGTATTACGCAAGATTGCTATGACCAGCATGCTGAGCGCTGCTGTTGCTATGTCCGGCTGCTCATTATTGAGTGTTTATAAAATCGATTTGCCACAAGGTACTGCGATTACTCAAACGCAAGCGCAAAAACTGCAAGTGGGTATGAATCAAAACCAAGTACTTTATATCCTTGGTAGCCCAGCGATTAAAGACACCCTTGAGCCTAAGCGCTGGGATTATATTTATGATTATAAAGCGGGTACAGAAGGTAGCCGCAAAGGTATTGCAGATGTCAAAAATGCCAGTCAGCATTTGATTGTTTATTTTGATGATAACGGTGTGGTCAATCGTATTGAAGGTATAGATAGCCTGCCTGTTTCTTAGTTAAGACAGTCAACTAGATTTAATAACTAAATTTAATAATTAACTGTTTAACCTCGAGATTTATTCTTGCGCTGAGACATTGGATCAGCGCTTAAGCTGCGATATACCTCAATACGGTCAAAGGGCTGCAAGCGATAGCTAAGCGGCTGTTTTTGTGCATAGATACCGACATGCCAACGTTTAGCCGTTGGTGTGGCAACATCTGCTACCTGCTCACACCAAGTTGCTAACGCTACAAATTTTGCCAACCATCCTGCCTGCATCAGCGCCTCATATAGACTGGTCTCACGGCTGACTTGTAAAGCTAAATAATGCTGGCGCTGTGCATCCTCGGCGTACGCCAAATATACCGTCATCAAACGAGCTGACTCTAACGGCGATGCAGCACTGTTGCTATCAACTGTATCGACACTTTCTCTTAGCTCAACCACTGCATCACCCAACCTATCAGCGCTAATAACAATGCCAATGGCACGATTAAACGAATCGCTATCCGCCATAAGTTATAAAGAGCCTCATTACCAAAGTTCAACGACTTACGCAGGTGACTTATTTTCATCTGCCAACCGGCAAAGATGGATAACAATAACACCGTTAGGCTGCTAATGATGACCAAGATGCCGACCAGCCAAGTCGTTGGTATGACCACGACCAATGCCAGTGCTAACACCAAAGTTATCACCAAGCTTACTAACAGTCCAAATTTATGCGCTAATTGTTGCGTACTATAATGTAGCAAATAACTGACCACAAATAGCACACCTGTCCAATACAGCAACTGCCCGATTGGCGGCAATGCCATACCACTGATAAACAAAGCCACGACCCCAACCAATAACTGCAGTATCCAAATCGGCAGTACCAATTTGGTTGCGCGATAGTCATTGGCTGCACGTTTGTGAGCTGGCTTTTGTGCATTATAATTGTTGGCATCTACCGCGGTGAGCCCTTGCTTGGTCACTAGGTTTTGACCAAACCAGTATAAGCCTGTGCCTGCGCCAACACTGACTAGCGCTAGTGCCACTGCACGCGCCCATTCACTTAAACTGATGTCAGTCATGGCAAAGTTAATATTGGGCAAGCCATTTGCGACACCCAGTACAAGACCAATAACCATCAGCCCCAGTCCAATCGGTAAGGGTGCAACGCCAAGTAAGCTTAATAATACCGCAATAACCATCAAGCCTGCAGCGACAGCGAAGCTTGGCACAGCAGGGGCGCTATTGAGCTCAGTCAATGCCGCTAAGATACCAGTGCTGGCACCAGATATGACTAATGCGGCAATGACAATAGAGACTAGTGCCGCCAACCAACCGAAGCTACGCCATATTGGGCTGGCATCTGCTTCACGAGTGAGCTTTTGCATGCCTGCCAATGGTGCGTCAACACTACGATAGGCCAACGCAATCTCTGCATAGACGACTGGCAGTGAGACCAATACCATCGCTAACAGCCAGAGTAACCAAAAGTCAATCTCGCCAATGGACGCAGGTGCAAACCAACGAAACAATAGCAACGGTAGCAGTGCCGCGATAAAATAAGAAGCATAACGGATCATCATAATCTAAATCCAAACGATCTAAGGTGAATAACAATAACTTATAACTATACAGGGCGATGATAGGCACTTCTGCATGGCTTTATTATTATGTCTATATTATATCTACAATATATGGGATAAAAAGTTATAAAAAAAACCCCGAAATCGGGGTTTAATAGCTAGATAATGATAGATATACAGTCAATCGAGCGCACATTGATTTTTATAGCGACGTACGCATCACGTATGTGCGCTGATGACTGAAAATTAATGAATAGCGCTGACGTAGTCTGACAAGATACGAATATCACGATCCGATAGCTTCGATGCGACGGTCTGCATCATGCCCATCTCGCCTTCTTTCGCCGCGTCATTGACTCGTTTTTGATCATCGCTATCGATGTCATCAACACGACCCGCCGCACGGAATAGTTTTAGCTGGGTGGCAATATATTCAGCATGCTGCCCACCTAAACGTGGAAACGCTGCCCAAGTATTACCCGCGGCATCTGGACCATGACAACCCGCACAGCCAATGACACCACGTGATTTATCACCACCTAAGAATAGTTTAGTGGCTTCTTGGTTGGTCGCAGGATTACCGAAACCAACACCCCAAGGCGCTTGGCTTGCATAGTAGCCTGCCACATTAGCCATATCTTGCTGAGATAAATTGGCAACTTGCGATTGCATGATACCGTTTTTACGGTAACCCGACTTAAACTCGACCATTTGTTTATAAAGGTATTTTACGTTTTGGCCGCCCAAATTAGGCTGCGCAGGGACAACGCTTACACCATCAACACCATGACAGGCAGCACAAACGGTTTCTGCAACTTGCTTACCAGCATTGACATCATGTTCAGGAACAATAATAGCAGCTTGTACGCTGAAACTTGCAACGCATAAGCTGGCAGCAGCGATTAACTTTTTCATTGATACAAATCCTACTAGCTCGGCGTAAGCATTATTTAGAGTGATTGTACTGCTAAGATACCTGATATAAACCGTACTACTATTAGCGAGGTAGGCATATATTTTAAGGTCTTGGACACAAACAGTCTGAAAGTACTTACTAACATCAGGGTTTATTTTCGATTATTATAGCAAGACTTTGTAGTATTTGCCTACTTAATCGTTACATCCAGCAGTTTTTCTAACGACACACGCTAGGATAGTAACTAAAAAACAAAAAGCGCATAAAAGTTATAAAACCGAGCGCTTTATTTTTTAGGGTTTAACTTGATGATTAAGCCCACTATTTGCTCATGTATTCGATTAATTTTCCGTAGTCATCATCACTACAGTTGTCACAAAGTCCGCCGGCAGGCATTTGAATCATACCACCTTTAACTGACTTGATTAATGCTGGCATACCTTTTTGCTTTATCAGCTGCTGCCATTTAGCACTATCGCCTTTTTTGATGGCATTTAACGCGCCACTATCGTGACAGGTCGCACATGAGTTATCATAAGTGGTTGCGATATTAGCAGCACCTGCGCTGCTTATCATGGCACTATTTAAGAATAGCGCTAACAGTAATGCAGTACCGCCACCAATCATCATACGGTAGGTTTGGCTAAAAAGTGTGGTGATTGAAGACATAGAACACCTCCTTTTGATGTTTCATTCGTTTAATCACTCTTTCTATTAAACGTGTATCATTAAAACTGTCTTAACAAATATTGTAACAATATATGTCATATAAATATAGATAAATCGAGTTCGGCTTTGGTAACCCGTTTTGATCAGGCAAATTATTTGTACCAAATCTGCATTGATTTTAGCATCGCCTTACCATTTATATGCTACCAATCGCAGTTATTTCAATAACTAAGGCTATTAATAGTATAGAATAGTCGATAATTTAAAACGGTTATTGTTGTCAGTAGTCGACGCTTATCGTTATAACAAATAACCCTTTACGCTCTTTTTATTTGATGTCTTACCTTAGCCATCAGCTAACTAAAGTTTTACGATCATATCCAATTTTTTGAAGATTAATGAGCCATTTATGAGTACCCCGTTTACTGATGTCGCCGCCGAACATACATTGTTTAATACCAAATCCCGTCAAAAGATTCAACAAACTGAATTTTTGATGTCCGCACCTACTTTTCGCCTTTGCCCAGCTGATATGGGGTTAGAGGTTGCTTTTGCAGGGCGTTCAAACGCGGGTAAATCTTCGGCTATCAATGCCTTGACCAACCAGCGTCAACTGGCACGCTCGTCCAAAACTCCTGGGCGTACGCAGATGATTAACTTTTTCAGTGTGGGCGATAGCAACAGACGATTGGTTGATTTACCAGGCTACGGCTATGCTGCCGTGCCGCTTGAGATGAAAAAAGAATGGCAAGTAGAATTAGAAGAATACTTGGTATCACGTACAAGCTTGGCAGGTTTGGTACTGATGACCGATATTCGTCATCCGCTAAAGTTTTTTGACGAGCAAATGCTACATTGGGCAAAAGATGGTGAACTGCCAGTACATATTTTGCTAACTAAAGCAGATAAGCTAAAATATGGCGCGTCTAAAAACGCTTTGCTTAACACCCGCAAGAGACTCAAAGAAATAGGCTTAGACTGTACCATTCAATTATTTTCTGCCTTAAGAAAAGAAGGTCTTGATGAATTGGCAGGGGTCATGGGCAACTGGTACGAATATCAACTTAATGATGAAAAAATCGTTGAGTCAAATCTCGTAGAGTTTGATGAAGTTCAAGGAGAAGATGGCAAATCCGTAGACTTTGAATCTAAAGCGGACAACCAAAAAGACACGGAATAAGTTCAAGTTATCCTAAAATCTAAAAAAAGGGTTTATCTCTAATAACGATAAACCCTTTTTTATTCTTACTTTTGTTTTTATAACTCAGGTGTGAAAACTTATATTATCCACACAGCAAATCAGCCAACGCTTGCGGAGTATCGACCTGATAAGTAGGTTGCTGCGCGGCGAGCTCAGTATGAGATGCCGTACCATAATTTACCGCGATACTAGTCATACCAAGTTGCGTTGCCATTTGAATATCGTAGATACTATCCCCGATAAACACAGCTTCAGCGATTTGCTGCTCGGTATAATCCAAAATATCGTTAAGCATCTGCGGATCAGGTTTTGAGCCTGACTCATCTGCACAGCGGGTCATCACAAAATAATGATGGCTGCTAGACGCATCTAAGACGCGATTTAGCCCTATTCTCTTTTTACCAGTGGCAACCGCCAGATTTTTACCTTGCGCTTGTAGTGTCTGCAACATGCCTTCTATCGGCGCAAAAAGCGGTGTACTGTGACTATTGGCAATATAGTAGTCCGCATAGCTTTGCTGAATGGCGTGCTTTTGCGTGTCATTTGCTTGCGGATATAAAATCTCAATGCCCTTCATTAGGCTCAGCCCAATAATATCTTGTACAGCTTTATCGGTCGTTTGAAAACCATGTGCCTCGCCTGCTACATGCATCGCATCAACGATTAAACCAATTGAATCCATCAGCGTCCCATCCCAATCGAATATAATGAGAGTCTTGTCTGCTAAATGATGCTGATTGGCTGTTTGAAAGGTTTTGGCAGAAGTTAGCGGTGCAGATTGTTCACTCATGAATGACCCTTAGAAAATGGTGATGATGATAAATGATGGTGTAATGGACAAAATTCATGCTAAAAAGTAGAAGGTAGTCGCTAATGGACATAATTCATGCTATTTGAGTGACTTTGATAGTAGAAAGTCTTTAATAAACCGTAACTTACGGTACTCATTTAACCCATGATGACTGTGC
>NZ_RRYX01000098.1:0-11110 GCF_014861375.1 Psychrobacter sp. FME5
CGAAGCTTTTCATGCTGCTGGCCATTTGCTCAGCCAGTTTCTTGATGTCAGATTGGTTAGTCATTGCTTATTCTCCTGTTAGTGGATTATAAGCAGTTACACAGAGTTTGGGAAACTCTCTATGTACCCCTAATTTATTTAAGTTTAACCAATCATAATGTTTCATTACCGCTACCAATTTTTCTTGAGTACTGTTCGTTAGATACAAAAAAACAGCTCTATAAGAGCTGTTTGTTATAAATCAAACCATTAAGTAGCCAATCAAACCATGATTCTAGATTGATTGATCGTAGTTCATCTCTAAGCGCATGGCGCGCTGATAACTATCGAGGCTGGTCAGTTGCAAAGCGTATTGCTTAATATGCGGATAATTTTCTAACTCATTGCGCTTGGCCAACATAATTAAATCAAAAGACAGCATAAAATCAGCACCGCTAAGCTTATAGCCAACGATAAACGATTTGTTGGCAACCTCGTCATCTAAGTAGCTCAGCAGTTTGTGTTTTTCTTGACTGATATAGCCCTCTAAAAACTCATTATCGACAATACCTGCTTTTTTGGTGAATAACTCCAGCAATAAAGGTAACATCAAGGAGCTCTCAGCAAAGTTAATCCATTGCAGGTAGTAACCGTAATCTAGGCTATCTGTCGCAGGACGTAAACGCTCTGGCGCAAACCGCTCAATCAATAGCTCAGTGATAGCGCCCGACTCAGCATAAATCTTGCCATCCATCTCGATAACTGGAGACTTACCGAGTGGATGTACGGCTTTTAAACTGTCTGGTGCTAAATGCGTTTTGGCATCGCGCTGATGGCTAACAATCTCATAGGGTACGCCTAGCTCTTCTAGCAGCCATAAAATACGTAATGAGCGTGATTGATTGAGGTGATGTAAGCGAATCATGATAGAGACCTTGTTGCATAGTTTATGATAGAAGTCTAATTTATTATAGGCATCTTTAAGCAGTATTAGCCTTTAAGCTTGGTGATTAAGCGCTTAGCAGCTTCTTCTGAGGAAGCAGGGTTTTGACCGGTAATCAGCAGACCGTCTTCCACCACAAAGGATTCCCAGTCATCGCCTTTTTTATAGTTGCCGCCATTGGCTTTTAATACGTCTTCTAATAAGAAAGGCACGACATCAGTCAGCTGAACGCCCTCTTCTTCGGTATTAGTGAAGCCTGTCACTGTTTTACCTTTCACTAAGTACTCACCGTCAACTTTGACATTTTTTAGTGCCGCTGGCGAATGACAAACAAAAGCCACTGGCTTGTCTTGCTTAACGAAAGTCTCAATCAAATTGATAGAGTTTTTATCGACAGCCAAATCCCATAATGGACCATGGCCGCCAGGATAAAACACGGAGTCAAAGTCTTCTGCTTTCATGTCAGCGAGTTTTTTGGTATGAGCGAGGTGCTCTTGAGCATCTTTATCCTCTTTAAAACGCTTGGTGTCTTTTGTCTGTGTGTCTTCAGTATCACTACTAGGATCAAGTGGTGGCTGACCGCCAGCAGGCGAGGCGAGGGTCACATTGGCGCCTGCATCAAGAAATGCATAGTAAGGTGCCGCAAATTCTTCTAGCCAAAAGCCAGTTTTTTTACCCGTATCGCCCAATTTATCATGTGAAGTAAGTACCATTAAAATATTCATAATTATCCTTATTTATTGTTCGTATTTAATTAAAGTCAAATTAAAGGGTTAACAATCATGCGCGACTAAATCAGGCTATAGGTAGTGCTAAATAAAATCGATACGTTGTTAGCCACAGTGCTACTGTTATATATTTTGCTTGCTGCTTACAAGCGTGACAGAGGCTGCGAAAATTTACCCCAGTAGCACTTTTTCAGTAGCACTCGTATCGGTTTTAAAGTGGATCAGCTATATCCATTAAGTATGTTTAAAGTATATTGCCGCGACGATAATTATTACCAGTATTCATTTTTTGATAACACTTTTCAGTAGTTGTCTTAACCAGTTATGTTGTTAAGTGGTTATTTGAACGTAACTACTTAACGTCGGATACCTTGATCACGGTTTTACCAAAGTTATCACCGTTCAGCATACCAACAAAGGCGTTTGGCGCGCTATCTAAGCCATCGGTGATGTGCTCTTTGGTTTTCACATCGCCCGACTCAACCCATTTGCTCATGGTTTTTAAGAATTCAGGGAAATGATCGCCATATTCTTCAAAGATGATAAAGCCTTTGACCGTGAGGCGCTGACTTAAGATAAGACCCATTAATATACTCAAACGATCCTTGCCATCAGGTAGCTCGGTGGCGTTATATTGCGAGACCAATCCACAAACTGGGATACGCGCATGGGCATTTAATAATGGCATAACGGCATCAAATACTTTGCCGCCGACGTTTTCATAATAAATATCGATACCATCTGGGCAAGCGGCTTTTAGTTGCTCGGCAAAGTCATCGGCTTTATGATCGATACAAATATCAAAGCCCAGATCATTAACCGCGAAGTCACATTTCTCTTTACCGCCAGCGATACCGACAGCACGCACGTCATACTGATGACCGACTTGACCGACAGTCGCACCGACTGGGCCAGTCGCTGCAGCGACAACTAATGTTTCGCCTTTTTTCGGTTGACCAATGTCAGTCAAACCCATGTAACCGGTGAAGCCTGGCATACCTAATACGCCTAAACCATAAGAAGGGTTTGGCATGTCTTTGTCTAACTTGAGAACGCCTTCGCCATCACTGACGCTATAGTCCTGCCAGCCTGAGTTTGAGACCACCAAGTCGCCCACCGCAAATTTATCGATATTAGATTCAACGACTTGGGCAACGGTCGCCCCCATGATGACATCGCCCACTTCTAATGGGTCAGCATAGCTTTTGGCATCACTCATACGTCCGCGCATGTACGGATCTAATGACAAATAGACGGTACGCAGCAGCATCTCATTGTTATTTGGCGTTGGAATATCACCCGTTGCCATGTCAAAGTTTTCCGCTTTTGGCTCACCTGTGGGGCGGCTGGCAAGCTTGATTTGACGGTTGGTTTGTTGGTTTTGCTGCTCTTTAAAATTATTATCAAAGCTCATAGCAGGCTCCTTTTTTTATTTATTGGTTTTAAGTTGAATCTACTGTACTAAGTACTGAATGGTTACTAAGTACTGAATGACTACCATAAATAGCATGGCTATATGTACTGCTTATTACTACGGTGTTTCTTCTTAAGATGCTTTACTAGTCACGGCACGTTGTAGAATACGGCGCGATACTGCTAAGTCATTCTTACCGTGCTCACCCAGCTTGACCATTTTGTGTGCTTCTAGCTGTTTAATAATAGGATCAATGGCTGATTCATCTAATTCTGCATCAGCTAAGCTCACTGGCAACCCAAGCTCACGGAAGAATTTTTCAGTCTTAACAATAGCGGCTTCAATAACATCGTCGTCATTTTGGCTGGCGTCGCTTTCAATATTCCAGACGTTACGTGCATATTGCAATAGCTTGTCTTTTTTGCTGTCTTTGAGCTCACGCATCACAGATGGCAAGACGATCGTCAGTGTACGTGCATGGTCAATAGCGTGTAGTGAAGTCAGCTCGTGACCGATCATATGCGTCGTCCAATCTTGTGGAACCCCTGTACCGATTAGACCATTCAGCGCCATCGTGGCCGTCCACATAATATTCTTACGTGTTTCTAAATTTTCTGGATCCGCTTTAACCGCTGCGCCTTCTTCAATCAAAATCTTAAGCAAGCTTTCGGCAAAGGCATCTTGTACTTTGGCATTGACGGGATAAGTCAAATACTGCTCAATGACGTGGACAAAAGCATCAGCAACCCCGTTCATCACTTGACGCTTAGGTAGTGTTAAGGTTTTAGTCGGATCTAAAATCGAGAATTTAGGGAAAGCTAATGGGTTACCAAAGGGCAGTTTTGCTTGGCGTTCGCTATGATTGACCACGCCGCCCGAATTCATCTCAGAGCCAGTGGCTGGAATGGTCAATACTGCGCCCAAGTCGATGGCAGAATCGATATTTTTGCAATAGCTGGTGAGTGCCTCCCATGCTTTATCACGTGAGACAGCGCCGTTGTTTTCGGTTAGTGAAGACACCAACGCGACAAACTTACTGCCATCGATAACTGAGCCGCCACCGACCGCGAGTAAGAAGTCGATATTGTGCTCATTGACCATATCAGCAGCTTTCAATAGGGTAGTGAATTCGGGGTTTGGTTCGATACCACCAAACTCAAATACTTCACGGTTACCGCTCGCTGCTAACGCGTCTTTTACTTCGTCTAGTGTGCCTGTGCGCTGTGCTGAACCGCCACCATAAGTGATAAGTACGCGGGCATCACTTGGGACTAAGTCTGAAAGTTGTTTGATTTGTTCTTCACCGAAGACGATACGTACTGGATTGTAATATTGAAAGTTATTCATAAGAATCCTAATGTTAATTGTAGATTTATTAGAGGTGTATTAAGTATATGAGTCGCAAAAATGTCAGTAGCAAATTAGCCATTTCGTTTTTTGCATCTGGAGGCATTGTACATTAAATAGACCAGTCGTCTAGTAGTATTTACAAAACTCTCTTATAACTCGATTATTTTAGGCTGTGTCGTGTACTGATGAATCGCTAAAATGTTGCTAATAGCATTAGCGTCCCATTTGTGAGGTGGTCATTTGCCATACTTCTGCAAGCGGGGTATTGGTTTGACTGATTTTGGCAATTAAGCTGGCGCCAAGCCAAGCAAAGTACCAGCGCTTGGCCATGCTTTCGGCCGCTATGTTTTCAGGCTGTGGCACAGAGTTGTCTGCCCAACCCGCTTTGATTTGTTCACTAAGCCAAGCGATGGTTTGCTGATAGCCAGCATTGAGCGCTATGCGCATGGGCTCTGACATATCAGCTACCTCAGCGCTGAGCTTGACCACCAAGCATTTTTCATGATCACAGCCATTTTGCTGGGTGTCATACCAGTTCTGAAAGTAATTGTAGAGCTTTTGCTGAGCATCAACGTTCTGATGGGCGATGCTATCTAAACGCGCCTTATAATTGGTAAAGTAGTGACTGATAATGGCTTCCCCAAAAGCTTCCTTTGAGGCGAAGTAATGATAAAACGAGCCTTTAGGTACACCTGCTGTGTCTAGTATCTGTTTGATACCGACAGCCGTGAAACCCTTTTTGGCGATCAGCTGATAGCCTATTTCTAATAGGTGGGTTTTTGTATCGGGTGCAATGGTGGTTGATTGAGCAGACATACGGGTAATGTCCTCCTAGGATGTTAGATAGTATAAGGTTGTTTAGATGGTATAAATGTGATTCATTAAGACTTCTATTAACCTTAGATCTTGTCTTTATTTATAAGCTGATTATAAGCGGGCATTTTTTAAGATTACTTTTAAGGTTACGTTTTTCAACAATACTTAATGACAAATGCTTCTCGCTTTTAGTGCCTCTATGGTAGCATTAGACCAGTCGTCTAGCAAGTTGCGTTTTGATTTGCTAGCTATAAAGCTTCATTTAAAGTCAAAAAAACAAATAAATAAATAAGGATAATTATGTCAACTGATACCAATAGCACTAAAGCCAATGCTTATAAGAATTTTCACCTGCAATATATCGCAGGGGAGTGGCAAAGCGGTAAAGATGATAGCGTCAATACCAATGTCAATCCATACAATGGCGATACGCTAGTAGAGATTCAGCAAGCCACGGATAAGCAGCTGGATGAGGCTTATAAAGCCGCCAATGCAGCACAAAAAGAATGGGCGCAAAAAACCCCAATCGAGCGTGCTTCTGTTCTATATAGCGTGGTCAATATCTTAGATCAGCGTCAAGATGAAGTTGTCGATTGGCTTATCAAAGAGTCTGGCAGCACGCGCATTAAAGCGCTGGCAGAGTTTGGTAATGCGCGGGCGATTACGCTTGAGGCTGCAACTTTCCCTAACCGTGTGCATGGCGAGATTCGCCCATCTAACACCCCTGGCAAAGAAAATTTCATTTATCGTGAGCCAATCGGAGTCGTCGCCGTTATCAGCCCATGGAATTTCCCGCTACATTTGACCCAGCGTTCTATCGCGCCAGCATTAGCCCTTGGCAATGCAGTCGTATTAAAGCCCGCAAGTGATACGCCAATTACTGGTGGTTTACTGCTCGCAAAAGTATTTGAAGAGGCAGGTCTGCCAAAAGGACTGCTCAACGTCGTCGTTGGTGCTGGTAGCGAAATAGGCGATGCTATCGTGACCCATGATATCCCAAGCTTGGTATCGTTCACTGGCTCAACCTCAGTCGGCAAGCATATTGGCGAGCTGGCCAATGGTGGCGATTACATCAAGCAAGTAGCGCTTGAATTAGGGGGCAACAGTCCATTTGTGGTACTAAAAGACGCTGATATTGAGCAAGCGGTCAAAGCAGCGGTCTTTGGTAAGTTTCTCCATCAAGGACAAATCTGTATCGCTATCAATCGCATTATCGTTGAAGATGAGATTTATGATGATTTTGTTGAGCGTTTCTTGGCTCATGTTAAAACCTTAAACGTTGGCGATCCTAACAAAAAAGACACGGCAGTCGGTCCAATCATCAATGAAAAACAAGTTGAATCACTCAAAGACAAAATCGCTAAAGCACAGCAAGAAGGTGCCAAAATGCTATTGAGCGGTGAGATTAAAGGTCAGCTAGTGCCTCCGCATATCTTTACCAATGTCACCCGAGAGATGGATTTGTCACGCCATGAAGTGTTTGGGCCATTGGTTGGCATCATTCGTGCCAAAGACGAAGATGATGCACTATCGATAGCCAATGACTCCATGTATGGTCTGTCTAGCGCTGTGTTCACAAAAGATATGGCAAAAGGGTTGCGCTTCGCTCGTGGCATTAGAGCGGGCATGACACATATCAACGATGTCTCTGTGAACGATGAAAGTAACGTACCATTTGGCGGTGAGAAAAATTCAGGTATTGGCCGTTTCAATGGTGAGTGGGTACTAGAAGAATTCACCAGAACGCATTGGATTTCGATGCAACATGAGCCACGCGACTATCCATTCTAGTAGCTATAGGTAGTTCTAAATAAAGTCGATACGTTGTTAGCCAAGTGCCACTGTTATAAATTTCTCTTGCTTGCGTGACAGAGGCTGCGAAAAATTTACTCCAGTAGTACTCGTATCGCTTTTAAAGTGAATCAACTATATCTGTTCTAATGTTAGGCGTTTTAGGATTGGTCATTCCAAGCTTGCCTGTCTTAAGCCTGTATTCTTGGCTTGTGGCTTAGCGCTTGAATATAAAAAAATACTGCCATAATGGCAGTATTTTTTTATCCATAAGAGAGGGTGTTATGCTACTTCTTGCGTTTTTATTTACAAATGAAAGCCTAAGGTATCCTGAATTTCTTCGATAGTCATATGCTTGACCAGCGCTTGTTCTTCTACCGATAAGCGGTTGGTGTGCTCTTTTATCATGATATGGATACTGCGAGCGACTTCAGATGTCGGGGCATAATACATCTGTGGCGCTTCTTTGGTCAGTTTCATCAAAAATTTATTGATGATTTTATGCCTTTCAGTCAAAGTGTGTTTTTCAGTCATGACATTCTCCTAAGTATAAACCATTTAAGCAGTCAGGTTGACGAGTGTCAATGCTTATGACTAGAATAACCTAGAGCGTGCCCCCAATTCAAACGGTGGACATCTAGATGGATTAAAAAATGGCTAGGGCGTGTTGAACATTCAGCCATGGCACTGGCAGGGCTATGTTAAAGTACATCAACTATATAGTGTTAAACAGATTGAATAATCTGTAACATTCATTTAAAATGAATGTTACGAAGTTAACGATAAAACTAAGACAAAATCAATCCTAAGAAGATCGCTATGCAATCAATCAGTTTACCTAGCAAGCCACCTAGCTCTCCACACCCTATTCTTAATTTGAGCTTTCGCATATTTTTTAGTGCTGCCGCGCTATTTGCGGTGTTAACAATGGTGCTATGGGCTTTTGTATTTACGGGTCATACAGATATTGACGCACAAGTATTAAATCCGCTGTATTGGCACGGCCACGAGATGGTTTATGGTTATGCATTGGCGGTCATCGCAGGGTTTTTGCTGACCGCGGTGAAGACTTGGACAGGGGTAATGATGCCGCATGGCTACAAGCTACTGGGCATATTTGGCTGTTGGTTGCTGGGACGTCTTGGTTGGATAGGCTTTGGGCTTGGCTTGACGGTTGCTGGTAGCAGTATATCGTTGCTATATGCAGCGGCAGTGTTTGATTTATTATTTATAGGCACCATGGCATGGGTGATATCACGAGCGGTATTACAGGTTAAGCAATACAAGCAAATGGGTATCTTAGCAAAACTGGTATTACTAACCCTCGGTAATGGGCTTTGCTATTGGGGTGTTATCAATGCCGATATGAATATGACCAAAATAGGCATCTATCTGGGTTTTTATTTAATCATTGGTTTGGTTTTGACTATTGGCCGCCGCGTGGTGCCATTCTTTATTGAGCGTGGTCTGAGTATGGGGACGACGGAAGTCATTAAGCTGCGTAATAGTAACGTACAAGATGTCGCAAGCTTATTGTTCTTTTTAGCCTTTTTTATCAGTGATTTATTTTACCCTAATAAGTACTTGCTGACGATTACGGCGCTTGGCGTCGCAGTGGTTAATATCGTTCGCTTAGTAGGGTGGTACCATCGCAGGATTTGGCAAAAACCATTGCTTTGGTCGCTATATATCGCGTTCTTGGGTATGTGTTTGAGTTTCTTACTGTACGCGCTACAACCGTGGTTAGGCTATACTCATAGTATGGCTATGCATGGGCTGGCGATTTCTGGTGTGGGGATGATGACGGTAGCGATGATGACCCGGGTCTCGCTTGGGCATACGGGACGCAGCATTCATCAGCCACCCAAAACGGTAAACTTTATGTATGGTTTGATGGTGCTGGTGTTTGTTAGCCGAGTGCTGTTGCCACTAGCCGATATGAGTCATTATCTATTATGGATTATGATTGCTCAAGGCGCATGGATTGCTTGCTTCGTGCTGTTTTGTATCAGTTATTTGCCGCTGCTGGCGCGTCCTAGACCCGATGGTTTGTTTGGCTAGAGCGTTGTAATGCTACCGTTGCCAAAAAGCGACTCTTTTTATCAAGATCGATTTACTGGCTACTTGAATTTATGTGGCATAGATACGATTCTATGAGTACGATAAGGTTTAAATGCCGGAGTTTAGGCCGATAAATATTTGAAAAATTTATATGAAATAGGAGCGCACATAAATGCGACTAACCAATTATAGTGATTATGCACTGCGCTCGTTAATCTATTTAGCCGTGAGACCAGAGCCACCATTACTCGCAAACATCAGTGATATTGCCGATAGTTATGGTATTTCTAAAAGTCATTTGACCAAGATTATTCACCAATTGGGTCAGCTGGGTTATATAGAGAGCGTGCGCGGTAAGAATGGCGGAATACGCTTGGCATGTGCGCCTAAAGACATCAATTTGGGCGTACTGATTAAACAGATAGAACCTGATTTTGATTTGGTCGAGTGCTTTGCGACACCAGAGAATGATGGTAGTAATGACGGTCGTCATGTGCATTCGGCAGGCCTGCCGATCACCCTTATCGATGAAACAAAGCATAAATCATCAGGCTGTGTGATTAGCCCAGCATGCCAACTAAAAGGGGTGTTCTTTGAGGCGCTAACCGCATTTCTTAAAGTCCTTGAGGGTTATACATTGGCAGATATTATTAATAATCAGGATGAGCTGACAACATTACTGTTTCGAGCGTAATTTATTTCGAGTAGCATTATTTAAATAACCCCCATAAGTTTGTCCAACTTATGGGGGTTATTTTACTTGGCAACTTCATTTGGCAACCTTCTTTCTTTTCTACATTGGTAGCATACGTCAGAAGCTAAGCATTTTCTAACTTTGGACGAGCTTTATCAATCGCTTTTAATAGTGCCACTTCAAACTCACCTGTGTTAAACGTCACTAAGTACGAATGTGCAGCGCAGAAGTTGCGCACATCGCGCCATTCATGGGCCAAATGGGTTGCCCAATCACAATATTGCTTACCTGCGTTTGGCTCATTTTTTAGTGCTTTTTTGGTCGTTGGGTGTAGTATTAGCTCGGGCAGTACCGCCTCTAATAGCTTCATCGGTGGGCTCATAAAAGTATCGTCGACGTGTAGGCTTTGGCTGGCAGGATGGTATGCCAATAGTGAGCCTGCATGAATCATCTCATTGGGTGAGATGTAATGGATGCCCTCTGACATTGAGAACTCAAGCTCAGGGTAGCGCTGAGCGACAGCATTACTTTCGACCAAATCGTCTGCCCACTGTACTTCAGGAATTTTTTTATGATGACGGCTGCTGCCATAAAATGTCGCTTGCGGGAAGTCTTTTGCCATTTGCGCACAATGAACGGTATGAAAAGGATGTACGTTTAGTACCGCTTCGACATCTTGCCCATTATTGGTCAATGCCATGATTTTATTGCGTACCTCATCAGTGAGCGCGTAGCTGTCCAAAAATACAAAGCGCCCCGAGTCTAGCTTCACTAGTGAGCATTGGGTGCCAATATTTAAGACACCACCAATGCGAAATGAGCCGCGTATATTCCAAAAACCTGACCCCAAATCATGTATTTTATCGCTCATTGATACTTATCCTTAGAATTTATTTTATCAAATTATTTTAGTGATGAATTCTGATGATTGACATTGACGCTTTTGATTATGTTTTTTTAAGCACGCAAAGTCTATAATAAAAAAGATAGAAGTAATGTATATGTGTAAAAATTAGAAAATGTTTATTTATATATAATCAGCCGATTATCAACAGTTTTTATAGTCGTAAGCCGAGATGCGCGGGCTATTATTATAATTTTCATTATCACATAAAAACCTATCAAAGCGGGTGTCATTATTAGGGCGTGTTGAACATTCATAATTTGAGCCAGATATAAGCACAAGCAAGAGCGACTGTATTTTCATAACTCTGCTTGAGCTTATCAAATCTGGTGGCAACCGCCCTATACTGTTTTAGTTTGGCGAAAGCATTTTCTACTAGATGCCTCGCTTTATATAAGTCCCAGTCCATATGGTCGTTAGAAGACTGAGT
>NZ_RRYX01000099.1:0-10909 GCF_014861375.1 Psychrobacter sp. FME5
AAGACCATTACCTCTGACAATGGTAAAGAGTTTGCTCAGCATAAGAAGGTGAAACGAAAGCTCTTTACTTCCTTCTTCTTTGCCGATGCTTATGCGTCATGGCAGCGAGGAACCAACGAGAATACTAACGGCTTAATCAGAGAGTTCTTGCCTAAGGGTTGTGACTTTAGACAAGTCTCTGATAATGATATACAGGACATTGAGAATAAACTAAACAACAGACCAAGAAAACGCTTAGGGTTTAAAACGCCCAATCAGGTGTTCTATAATATAATTTAGCGTTGCACTTGGTGTGTTAATCTAAGTATTAAAAGAAAAGCGCCAAGCCGTCATAATTCATGCCGTGACTAAGGGCTTAAATCCTGATGCTTTGATGAAAGATTCGGGCGTTGAATGGTTGGGGGAAGTGCCTGAGCATTGGGGCATTAGTAAGCTCAAATGGAGAGCGAGTACTACAAGTGGAGGTACGCCAACTACTTCAAAATATGAGGATTATTATGAAGATGGTGATATACCTTGGATTCGTACTACTGACTTGAATAATGACAAACTAAACGAAACACCAATTATGATTACCCCAAAGGCAGTTAGGGATAGTGCTTGCTCTTTATTGCCTAAAAATAGCGTTTTGATAGCTATGTATGGTGGTGCAGGTTCGATTGGAAAGCATTCATTATTAAATTTTGAATCTACCATTAATCAGGCTGTTTGCGGTGTATTGCCGAGTGAGGCTTTTGTACCTGATTACTTGCATCGTTTCTATGAGTTTTATCGTCCTTTTTGGATGATTGGTGCAGCAGGAACAAGAAAAGACCCTAACATTGGACAAGATAATATTAAAGAAGCAAAAACTCTATTACCACCATTAAATGAACAGAACCAAATAGCTGATTATCTCGATAAAATGCAAAGTCATTTTGATGCCTTAACTGAAAGTGCAGAACAAGCCATCCAACTTATGCAAGAACGCCGCACCGCCTTAATATCCGCCGCCGTCACGGGTAAGATTGATGTTCGGGGCTGGCAAGCTGCTGAGCAGTCGTAAATAGAGAGTAACTACATTTTGCGTTTGATAAACACAGAAAATAATAAAAGGACTTATAGAATGAAAGCCATTACCGTCGCCGCCTTACTGACCTCAATGGTAGTGACCACTATCGCCCAAGCCGAAGTCTATCAATGGGAAAGTGATTATTGCAGTATGAAAGGTGATTTTGACAATAAAAAATACACTGCCAAGCAAATCAAGAACTCTCATTTTGTCTTAGAGGGTTTAACGCGCTCAAATCTAGAAAGCTTTTTTTCACCGATGGATATTGAGGCATTAGACAAATTATCCATGAAAGACCTAGACAAGCTGACCAAAGAATATAAGCAAGTGAAGCGTGATGTCGAGCAACTGGACGTTGTACCTGAAGCAAAAGGCTATCAACAACAGCTGGTTAAGACTATTGATAGTGAGTATAAAACCAATAAATTAACGATTTTGGCTTATCTGAATCCTAATGAGGCACTCAAGCAAAGCCCGCAAATGTGTAAAACTTATCTTGAACCTTTCTTACAGAACGAAACCGCCGTGCAGAATAGATGGCAGCAGTTTGTGGCAGAGAAAATTCAAAAGCAAGCAGATATCACGGATGATGGTGGTAAGTATTACCGCAATTTGGCTACCAAGCGCTATCAGGAAGAAAAAGCCAGTAACCCTGCTAAGTATGCCAAAATTGATTTGGTGACCTTTGGCTTTGGGAACTGCGTGAATGATCAGATTTATCATGCTGACTCTGAAAAAGTCTTTAAAGACTCTCAAGAGCTGAATAAGACGTTATTTGGCAAGAGTTTGAAGATGGTATGTGAGGAGCCGTAAGGCATATTAAAAAAAGAATAAATCTATGAAACTATTTCTCGCAAAACGAAGCTTTACTTCTAAGGGTATACTCTTATGCCTAGTGCTTGGACTTTCACCATTAGCGCAGGCGAGTAACTCAACTTCTAACAAGACATTGATAGATGACGGTTCTATCGCTACTCAATATGAGATAGGTGCGATGTATGCCGCAGGTGAAAAGGTCCCTCAAGATTATGCCAAAGCCGCTCAATGGTTTCATAAGGCTGCCGACCAGGGGGATGCAGTAGCACAATGGAATCTAGGTGTTTTCTATGATTCAGGGTTAGGAGGAGAGCAGAATAGCTCAAAAGCATTTAAATGGTATAAAAAAGCTGCTAATCAAGGCGATATGATGTCGCAATACTTCTTGGGAGCTATGTACGAACGTGGTCGAGGTACGGAGCAGGACGATGATCAGGCTTACAAGTGGTATCAAAAAACTGCCGTCCAAATAAAAGCGACCATTCAAAATAACCTTAACTATTATTATGACCACGAGACCGCAATCGACCAAGCCAATATTAAAGCGCTCGACTTATTAAAAAAGTCTGCCAATCAAAATAATCTAGGGGTGAGGTACTTAAAAGGTCATGGCGTGCCACAAGACTACAAGAAAGCATTTGAGCTGCTCCAAAAATCAGCGATTCAAAATAACAGGTATTCCCAACGTAACATGGGAATGCTTTATATGGGCGGTGATGGCGTTGATCAAGATCGCGAACAAGCCATGAAATGGTTTCACAAAGCATGCGGGAATGACGATCCTATGAGCTGTGATCTTTATGAAGCTTTGTTTTTGATGGATTATGAGGTTATAGCTTCCTTAGTAATGTCACTAGAAAGTTAAATCTCATCGTGTACGTGATTGATTGTTTTATGAGGAATCGATATTACTATTTAAAGTCCCTATCCAATCGTAAAGCGCTATAAGCAGCTATTCTTGGCGCTCATTTATAGCCCTATAATCGTCTATCCAATCACTGCGTACGTTACTTATTTACTAAAGAGTATTCGCACTTTATAGCTTCATCAATCTAATTATTTTAATGATGCAAAAACAATAATAAACCTAAACGGACTTAACATGACTAACGCGTACAACGTCACCTACGAATCTGTCTTTCAAGCCGATATCGTCAGCCAAATGCAAGCGCAAGGCTGGCAGTTGGGTCATACCAGCGGCTATCAAGCAGAGACCGCGCTATATGAGCAAGACGTGCTGGATTTTGTGCAAACTACCCAGCCACAGGAATGGGAGAAGTTCTGCCGCACTTATCCTATCGACCCTGAACGTCACTTTATCGCTGCATTGGTTAAGCAGCTCAATAAGGCTGATGAACACGCTACTGATAAAGCCTCGCGCACTTATGGCACGCTTGGCGTCTTACGTCATGGACTGAAGATTCGTAACGCCCGTTTTAGCTTGTGCCAGTTTAAACCCGAGCATAACCTCAACCCTGAGACCATGGCACGCTATGAGGCCAATATCTGCCGTGTCGTCCCTGAAGTGGTGTATAGCCCACATGCCAGCCTAAAAGACAGCACTGACGGCAAGGTTGCTAAGCGTAACCGTATTGATGTCGTGTTATTCGTGAATGGCTTGCCGGTGACGACGATGGAGTTAAAGTCTGAGTTTAAGCAATCGGTACAAAATGCCATCACTCAGTACAAGAAAACCCGCCTGCCTAAAGACCCTGATACTAAAAAGCTTGAGCCGCTGCTGACATTTAAGCGCGGCGCATTGGTTCATTTTGCGGTCAGTCAATATGAAGTCTATATGACCACAAGGCTGGCAGGTGACAGTACCTATTTCTTACCATTTAACAAAGGCACTAAAGACGGCGGCGCGGGTAATGATACACCTAACGATAGCAGCCGCTATGCTACTGACTATTTATGGAATGAAGTGCTGACACCAGATAATCTCTTAACAATCCTTGGCCACTTTATGCACTTGCAGATCGAAGAGGAAGAGGATGCTATTGGGCGCAAGTCCAAAAAGGAAACCATGATGTTTCCGCGCTACCATCAGTGGGATGTGGTAACCAAACTGGTTAATGCGGCCATTGATGAGGGCGCGGGGCAAAAGTATTTGATTCAACATAGTGCTGGCTCAGGCAAGTCAAACTCTATTGCTTGGACGGCGCATCAGCTATCTACCCTATACAATAGCGACGGTGATAAGCAGTTTCACTCCGTTATCGTCATCACTGACCGCACCGTACTCGATGACCAACTGCAAGATACTATTTACCAGTTTGAACATGCCGATGGTGTGGTCGGTAAGATTAATAGAAAAGAAGGTGATGGCTCCAAGTCTGAACAGCTTGCCGAAGCACTGGTAAACACGCAACCGATTATCATCGTGACCATTCAAACCTTTCCGTTTGTGCTCAAAGCGATTGAAGATTCAAGCGTTCTAAAGTCGCGCCGTTATGCCATCATTGCCGATGAGGCACACTCCTCACAGACAGGGTCAACCGCTCGCCAGCTTAAAGAAGTGCTCATCTCTGGTGATATAGAGAGTAAGCAAGGTAGTGATATTGATAGCGACGCACCGCTATCTAGCGAAGACATCTTGGATGCCACGCTTGCCGCGCGCCGCAGCAGTCCTAACCTAAGCTATTACGCCTTTACTGCCACGCCTAAACCTAAAACCATCGAGCTGTTTGGCCGCTTGCCTAACCCTGAGTTGCCCGCCGCCAGCGATAACCTGCCTGCTGCTTATCATGTCTATTCGATGCGCCAAGCCATTGAAGAAGGTTTCATCCTAGATGTGCTTAAAAACTACACCAACTACAAAGTGGTCTATCAGCTTAAGCAAAAGCTTGCCGCCGAAGATGATGAAGTCGATGCCCGCCGCGCCAAGATTAAGCTCAATAACTGGGTACGACTGCACGAGCACAATATCGCCCAGAAAGTAAAAATCATTATTGAGCACTTTAATGACAACATCAAAGGTTTACTTGGCGGACAAGCCAAAGCCATGGTGGTGACAGGCTCACGTAAAGAAGCGGTACGCTATAAGCTGGCCTTTGATAAATATATCAGTGATAACAGTTACCGCGGTATCAATGCCATGGTCGCCTTCTCAGGAGAGGTTACCTTCAACGACAATGATCCTGACAATGGTACGCTTCTCGGTGAGAAGTTCACTGAGCACAATATGAACATTGGGCTAAAAGGCCGTGATCTACGTAAAGCTTTTGACAGTGATGACTATCAAGTGATGCTGGTGGCTAATAAGTTCCAGACAGGCTTTGACCAGCCTAAACTCTGCGCTATGTACGTCGATAAGAAACTGACAGGTGTAGACTGCGTACAGACCCTTTCACGGCTTAACCGTACCTATAAAGGCAAAGCAGAGAGTGGCACGTTTGTGCTAGATTTCTTTAATGACCCACAAGATATCCTTGAAGCCTTCCAGCCGTATTATGAGACCGCAACCTTAGCGGATGTGTCTGACCCTGATCAAGTATATGATCTCTATGAGAAGCTACGTGCCAGCGGTATATTCTTATGGAATGAGGTCGAGCAGTTTGTTGAAGCGTTCTATAGCAAGAACAAGTCTAACGCCGCCATTAGTAATATCTGCAAGCCTGCGGTTGAGCGTTGGCAGAAGCGTTATAAGCTGGCGCGCGAGCAAGCACAGCATGCTAAGGTAATGCTAGAGCGCACCAAAGCGACGGGCGATGTGGTGCTGATGACCAATGCCGAGAATGACTACAAAGGCTTTAAAGCCGATCAAGATGCGCTGGAGATCTTTAAAAAGGATTTAGGGACATTCACCCGCCAATATGAGTTTATGTCACAAATTGTGGACTATGACGATAAAGAGCTGGAAAAACTGAGCCTATATGCGCGTAACCTACAGCCGCTACTGCGTGAAAGCTTGGATGATGAAGACGAGGTTGATCTGAGTAATATTGTCATGAGTCATTACCGCGTCTCAATCCTGCACCAGCAAGACTTGAAGCTAGAAGAGGGCAAGTCTGAGTATCAGCTAGATGGCGGTAGCGGCGCTGGTACGGCAAGCCCTAAAGATATAAAAGAAGCATTTTTATCGCAGGTTATTGAACGCTTGAATGAGGTGTTTGCTGGCGAGGACTTTACCGAGAACGATATGGTTAATTTTCAAAACACCATTTGGGATAAGGTCACAGAAAACGAGATCGTGGTGAAGCAGTTTAGTAATAACAGTACGGATCAGATTATGCTGGGTGGTTATCCTGATGCCGCCATGGACGCGCTGTTTGAGAGCCAAGAGGCCTATGAGGGTATGACTATGCATTTACTGTCTAATCCTAATCAGTTTAAGAAGTTTATTAGATTAATGCTTGATACGAAGTTGGGTGCTTAGAGATATTGGCGATAATAAAAAGGATGAGCGGTATGAGTTATGGCAGATAAAAATATGAATCTTTGCGATACCGAAGAAGATGAAAGGCAACGATATATTTTCAACATGCTACCGAATTATTTCATCATACAGATGGGAGCTGAACCTAACAAGTTACTAAAGCAACTGACCACGGGTTTATCTAAAGATCACCGTAAACGATCGTTTCAAATAGCCAAAGCATTAAACGATTCAATATTTGCGTCGCTCGATATATATATTAATGCGCAAGATATTCGAAAAGGAGAAATGTCAGCAAATCTTTATCAGGCGCTAATACGGATTATGGGTGTAGCGCCGGATAGCAAGTTGTATGAACATACTAAGATTATTGATACATGTGTTAGTCAAACGCTATCTGAGTCAGTTATAAATCAATTTAAAGTCTATTTATACTATGAGTTTGATTATGAAAGTGATGAACTTCATGTAGATATGAACGCAGAAAATTTTTATATGCATTTACTACTGAGTTTTGTAGCGCATCTTGACGCTTACTTTCACCATCACGAATGTTCATCAACAGTCAATCCTCTCAGTCTAGGACATCTGTTTCAAAAAAAGCCAGACCCAAATAAATTACAGTATGATGCAGAAACGGATGAATTTATTTCGCTAGGAAAAAAAGGTAGTCTATTTACTCGTACGTCTCGAACTTTTTTACAATGGTCGCAAACTTGGCTATATTTTCAGCAGTATCAGGAAATGCCCGAAAGTACAAGAGGTATAAACAACGAGATCAAATGGCCTGCCATTAATGACCCAGAAGGAAGGCGTGAATACTATATTCGTCGGACAAGTGAAGGTAAATGGATTACTTTAATAGATTTATATTGGCTATTAGGTATTGAGGATAGAACAGACGATGATGAGTCTCGTAAAGCCCTTCATCTTCGCCAAAATAATATGGCCAAGTATATAAAAAATGCCGATATTGAGACTTTAGAGGGATTTGATCATAACTTTGTTGGATTAATCTGGTTAGTCTATGCTTTTTTTCAAATATTATATGATAAAGGTACGCAGTCTGATAGCGATAGCTGTATCATCTATGATGATTATTATGATCTATGGGAATCCATAACAGATCACTACGAGTCAAAAGTCAGTGAAAATATAAAAAATGACCGTATTGAATGGCCAGACTACCTAAAAAAACAAGCCACACGTAATGAACGTATGGCTTAAGTGGAAAGATAGATCAAGGATTAATAAGAGTTAGTTATTTGCCTTTTGGTGGATTGTTATCACGACCGCCACCTGAAGGATTACCTGTCGTGCTCGGCAAGCCAGCACCTTGACCGCCATTATTCATATAAATTTTCACAGCTGTTACTCCTTTAAGGGTTTGATTTAGTTTCTATAGCCAGTTGTTCACTGTCTATGCTTAATATATTAACTGTTAATGTCAGTTAGTATCTACCACTGATCTAAGAGTTTTGATCAAAAAATATACAAATAGTTTAAGTTTTTATAAAAATATAATCAGTATTAAATAAGGGTAGGTAGATGAGTAATAATTTTGAATTAACCAATGCGAAGTCTTATTGGTTTGTTGGTTCTTCATATGAGGGTAAAGACCATACTGAGCGATTTATTGAAGAAGGTGTTTGGGAGTTCAATCCTAAAGCTAAACCGGTTGACTCGATAAAGTCTATTAAGGCTGGAGAAAAGATTGCTATAAAGTCTACTTATACCCGAAAAAAGGGAGCGCCTTTTGATAGTCGAGGACATACTGTCTCTGTCATGGCAATTAAGGCTATTGGTACAGTCATAGAAAATTTAGGAAATGGAAGAACCTTAAAAGTAGACTGGGAGGAAGACACCACTGTAAGAGAGTGGTATTTTTTCACTAGTCGGAATACGGTTTGGAAGATTATTCCCGAAACATGGGCAAGGGCTAATTTGATAGATTTTGCCTTTCACGGAAAAGAACAGGATATTGATCGATTTCGCAATGATCCATATTGGCGTGAAAGATTCGGCGATGATCCTTTAGTAATATCAGCTTTTGGATGGACGAAATTTTATGAAGAGGTGGCATCTAAGCTTCTTGAATTTCGCTACCGTCGTGATGAGCTTATCGCTGGCATTCATAAAATCTCTGAGAAAAGTGACGTCATGTCAATTCTTAATGATCAATATAAGGAGGGTGTTATAGGAGGTCCGCTAAAAGATATATGCCCATTTACAGTAATGGCTATTTTTAATCGTGGGATAACCGATGATAACCGAAAACTCATTGCTAAAGAGATAGCAGAACTAATAGGTGTATCTGAGCCGGTACCAGATTCTTTTGATGGCATCCCTATTGTCAATAATCAAAGAACATGGTTTTTTGGTTACAGTTATAAGCGCCAGCCAGATGATATAGACATTTTATGGGAAGTTTTTGCTAGTGCCATCTCGTTTACTGATTTAGATGACAAAGATGAGGGTTATGAAGCTTCTACTCATTTTGCTGCTGCTTACGACAAAGCAATGAAAATATATGGCGTTGGCTGGAATCTTACTATGGGTCTATATTGGATTAGACCATGGAGCTTTTTAACACTTGATGGACAGTCTCAAGAATATATCAGTAAAAAACTCAAAATTAAAATCAATAAACATGGCCCAAAAGAACGTTGTAATGCTAATGATTATTTAGGTTTAGTTGAAAATCTTGAGATAAGGTTTTCAGAGGATGCTTATCCTGTTCATTCGTTTCCAGAGCTTTCGCTTGCTGCATATCATTATAAACCAAAGAATTCTGACGAAATGTCAGAACTAAGCTGGCGTGATAATATGCTATCCAGAATTAAACAGCTTTGTTATGAGACATCGGCTTTTGATTTTACGTTGCAGCAGTTTTTAAATAGATTTCTCGCGGACCTTGAGGCTTATTATCCAAACAATAATACTGTTGAAGAGTCTATTAGGCGGAATTTACAAGAGCTCGTAACTAGCGAAGATCTTGAGCGCGTCAGTCGAGGTTTTTATCGATTAATAACTGAAGAGCCACTCCCAAATGACAGCCAAGGTTATGAGGTCACTCTTAAGCCATATATAGTAGATAATATTATTAATGATGGATGTTTCTTAGATAAAATTAAGGTTGAGAAAACCCTTAAGCGCCTTAACACTAAGAAAAATATCATTCTACAAGGCCCTCCAGGCACTGGTAAGACTTGGCTTGCTAAAAGACTGGCTTTTGCTTTAATCGGTCAACGTGACGATAGTAAAATACGAGCAGTGCAGTTTCATCCCAATTTATCTTATGAAGATTTTATACGCGGGTGGCGTCCATCAGGCGAGGGTAAGCTGACATTGGTAGATGGCCCTTTTATGGAAATGATTAAAACTGCTATAGATGATCCTGAGTCAAAATACGTCATCGTCATCGAAGAGATTAACCGAGGTAATCCGGCTCAAGTATTTGGTGAGATGCTGACGTTACTTGAAACTGATAAAAGAACGCCTGATGAAGCATTAGAGCTGTCTTATAGAAGGTTTGATGGTGAGCGTGTTTATATCCCCAGTAACTTATATGTCATCGGCACAATGAATATAGCTGACCGTTCGCTTGCATTGGTTGATCTTGCCCTGCGCCGCCGTTTCGCCTTTATTGATCTTGAACCGACACTTGGTAAATCTTGGCGTGACTGGGTAAAAGATAAAAATGGTATTAATTTAGAGTTTCTATATGACATTGAGAAGCGCCTCAACGCTTTAAATGAGGAGATCTCCACAGATCCAAGTCTTGGAGCTCAATTTCAAGTAGGTCATAGTTATGTCACGCCAGCCGTTGGGATGAATATCACAAATGCGAAAGAGTGGTTCGGCGAAGTGGTAGAAACAGAGATAGGCCCTTTACTTGATGAGTATTGGTTCGACGATCTTGATAAATCTCGAAAAGCCCAAAAAAGCTTAATTGAAGGCTTGTAGGGATATGTCTGTTGAAGAAGATTTACTTAGCGAATCCTTTGATGATAGTAAACATATAGGCAAGATACCTGTTCGTAATCTTTGGCTGCTCATGCTATATGCGTCCGATATCTATAGAGAGCTTGATGCTGCTAATATTGCCGTTGAAGACAATCCTGATGATATCCCAGACTTAGTCGCTGAGATGCTTTGTCGACGGGTTGAACATCGTATTCAGCGCAACCTAAGTTATAGCTATCAGTCTCGTGATGCCGTTCTCAGTCGCGTGCGTGGCAGAATAGACCTTCTAGGTACTGAAAGAGGCAGGTTACTTGAGCGGGGGAAGATTGCCTGCCGCTTCGATGAATTAACCATTGATACGCCGCGTAATAGATATGTTAGGGCGGCTCTTGAGGCTATCTCTAAAGTCGTTAAACGTAAAGATCTGGCTCATCGGTGTCGATCACTCGATATACGTCTAAGAAGAATGGGGGTCAGTCAAATACGCCCTAGTCGTAGTGAGGTCTCAGTGAATAGGTTTGGAAGACATGACGCTGAAGACAAGCCCATGGTAACGGCTGCATATCTGGCGTTTAATCTGGCCTTACCAACAGAAAATAAAGGTACAAGAGAGTTGTTCTTACCTGAAAGGGAAACTTTATGGTGTAGTGGTCAACTAATTTAGGACACCTGATAAGAGGTTTTGATTAAAGTAACGT
>NZ_RRYX01000009.1:0-53022 GCF_014861375.1 Psychrobacter sp. FME5
CTATTTGTTCAGGACTCCAGCTGTCTTTTAGCTTATCTGTGACCCAATCCCATACGTCAGCGATGATGCTGGGCGCATTGTTTGACCGTCTGTCACAAGCCTTGTTATTAGCATTCTTTGCTCGGTAACCGCGCAGGCCTTTATTACGCCTTAGCTCTCTTGATATGGTGCTGGGACTTCTGTTTAACGCCCTCGCTATAAATTTAATACTATGTTTTGCCCCTTTAAGGGCATAAATCTGGTATCGTTCACCTAGGCTTAGATGTGTATAGTTCATGGTTGCAATCTCACTTTGGTCGGTGGATAAAAACTTTGATGCTAGCGCATCTAGGTCTTTTTTTCACCTCACATTTGGTATTGCACTTCATGTGTTAATCTAAGAAACTATTAATAATCTAATATAAATACAACTGACTACCTTACTTGCCCCCTCATTCAGCTTTTTTAGCTCTTATCATAATAAATAAAAAGCAGATACTGATTATGGCATCTGCTTTTTATTGACTTGATTTTAAGAGAAGATAACAAGTCAGCATATAAGGATTATGCAGCTCCGACTTTAGCTCTTACATTCTATAAAGCACTTTAACCACATGCCAGCCAAACTTAGTTTTTACTAAATGCGGGGTGAAGAGCTCGCCATTGAAGCAGACTTTATCAAATGCCGGTACCATGGTCGCCTTTTTGAAACTCCCCTAAGCTACCGCCTTTTTTAGCTGATGGGCAGGTTGAGTGTTTTTTAGCCAGCACATCAAACTGGGCGCCTTTTTTAAGCTTGACAATAATGTCGTCAGCCAGTTCTTTGTCTTTTACTAAAATGTGTAATGCGCTAGCGGTACGAGCCATAATGTGAACCTTTCATGAAATATCGATTATCGCGGCATTATATCACTACTTACACAGAGCTAGTCTATTAAGCTGATACATACATTTATAGACTACTTAAAATAGCCCTCTCAAATTTGCACAGAACAGTACTATGACCCCTATTTCATTATTATGTGCACGTACGCGAGCATATTTTCTATAGAAAAACCTATGAACACATTGATAAATAAGGCGTACAAACAATTTTTTATAGCTAACTATGTACTGTAATCATAGATAAAAACAACATTTAGAGTATTTTAAGGCAATAATTGCATCGCCTACGCTTTATTAGTTTATTATGATATATTTATCCCCAAGGTAGCCTTGGGGATGATTATACCTTAAGCCTATTTATTTAAAGGGTTTTATGATTATAATATAATAATCAGTGTCCAATATGGTGTCCAATTATATTTCAATATTCGCAAAAAGTACTCTTCATAAGCTATGACGACTGCGAGAAGTATACTTGTAACTTGAGTATTAAATTAATAGATAAATATGCTTAATTTATCGTACCTACAACGTCCACGGATATAGATAATGGCTGTCAATAATATAAACGATATCAATGTTCTTGAATGTCGAGATAAAGATTACTCTGTCAGTATTTCTGGCATTGCGGGTTTAAGCGTACGCATTTACCCCAATGGTAAAAAGGAATACTACCTCCGTTATCCTCATCCGCATATTGAAGGTAAACGCCCTAGAATGATGCTTGGCCGAGTGGATGAGATTGGTCTGAATGAAGTTAAGTATAAAGCTGACTCTATACTGGCAATGGTTGCTAAGGGTGTTGATCCTAAGGCGACAAGCCAACAAGAAAAAGTAAATAAATATGCTCACTTAAAAAATGCAACGTTTGCCGAGATAGTTCGAGCTTGGAGAGACAATAAAATGGCCAGTCGTCGCACAGCCAAGTCTAATAAACTCTCGTTTAGTGAATCGACGCTAGAATATTGGGATTTATGCTTAGGATATATGTGTCGTGAAATTGGCGACTTAAGAATGAATGATATTACTAGTGAGATTATATTAAATGTCTGTGAGGCCATTCAAAATAATGAAAATCAAGCGGCCTTCGTTGGTGCAAGCACAAGGCTTTATACTGAAAAAGTATTCTCATTTGCTGTCGCAAGAGGACTCTGTGATAGAAATGTGGCTGTTGATACGCGCGGTGAGCTTGCACCTGCCAATTCAGGTAATCACCTGCCAGCCATTACCAAGCCTGAGCAGTTTGCAGTATTATTACGAGATATGGAGTCGTTTAAAGGAGCAAGTGTGATTACTTTAGAGGCAATGAATTTACTACCGTATGTCTTTGTGCGTAGTATCGATTTGCGTTCTATGCGCTGGCAAGATATAGATTGGGATAACAAGCTATGGGAGTTTTCTCCTACTAAAGGCGAAGGTCGTGAAGATATGGTATCGCACTTGGTTGCACCATTGGCTTCTCAGGTTATTACGCGCTTACTAGAAATGCAATCAATTACCGGTCATAAAGAATACGTATTTGCATCGATGCGTGCCTCAAGTAATACTTATATTAGTAAAGCCACGCTAGTACAAATATTTCATAGGCTGGGATATAAGGATATTCAATGCGCTCATGGCTTTCGAGCATCCGCTAAAACCTTACTGATGGAGCAACCTGAACTGCGTTATTCAGATATCGTGACTGAGCTGCAATTAGGCCATAGAGTAAAGGACACGCATGGCGGTGCCTATAATCGATTAGATGAAATAGATACTAGGGTGCAAATGATGCAAGATTGGGCAAACTATATAGATAAGCTCCGGAGTTGCTCCAAAGAGCAATTATAAAGCTCAAGCGGATAACTCTTCTTATCAAATAGCAAAATCTGTTCATAATAGCGCTTTTGTAGCTCCTGCAGCGCGTTTAATCAATAGCTCAACTGGAGCATCAGGGCTCAGTGTTCCAAAGGCTAGCCCGTGTTCGCTTGCGAGCCGTGAAAGACAGAATGCTTTTGCAATTTCCGTATTATCACTTAATAGTAAGATTGAAGCCTGGAGCATTAATGCTAAGCGTTCAATCACGTAGCGACTGCGAAACTCTAAGGTTTCAATGTCATCGAAACGTTCGGATAAAAGACTCAGCTCGTTATCGTAATGAGGGTTCTTGCCAGCGGCTTTCTGCAGTTCCGCAAATAGAGCGTCACGAGTTTCTGGCTCCTTTTTTAAAGCTCGAAGCACATCAAGACATTGCACATTACCACTACCCTCCCAGATTGAGTTTAACGGCGCCTGTCGATAGAGACGCGGCATAATATTCTCTTCAACGTAACCATTTCCTCCTAAGCACTCCTGCGCTTCATTGATAAGAACTGGCGCACGCTTGCATATCCAGTACTTACCAATCGCAGTCGCGATACGAGCAAGGGCGGCTTCATGGGGATCTTTTTCTATCATGCCGACTGCGCGTGCGATACGCATCGTAAGCGCCAATGCCACCTCCGACTCTAACGCTAAGTCAGCAAGCACATTACGCATAATGGGTTGGTCGATTAATAATTTACCAAAGGCCTCACGCTGGCTGGTGTGGTGAATAGCTTGCACAATCGCTTGGCGCATTTGTGCTGAGGAGCCAGTCATACAGTCCAGCCGAGTCAGTGCTACCATCTCAATAATTGTCGGAATACCACGACCTTCTAAGCCCACCAACTCACCAAACGCGGCTTGAAATTCGACTTCCGAAGAGGCGTTCGACCAGTCACCCAGCTTGTCTTTTAGACGTTGAATACGAACGGCATTTTTCGTACCATCAGGACGAAAACGTGGCACTAAGAAACAACTGAGGCCATTTTCAGTCTGTGCCAATACTAAATGGGCGTCACACATCGGGGCTGAAAAAAACCACTTGTGACCAATAAGCTCATAGGTTCCGTCCTCTTGCAGCAGTGCTCGCGTTGTATTGCGGCGTAGGTCGGATCCGCCTTGCTTTTCAGTCATGCCCATACCCATAGTACAACCCAGCTTTTCTTCCATGGGTAGACTACGCGGATCATAGTCCTGCGATAAGAGTTTAGGCAGCCATTTTTCTGCTAGCTCTGGTGAATGCCTTAGGGCAGGAATCGCTGCGTAGCTCATAGACATCGGACAACCAAACCCTGCATCAGCTTGCGAACCAAGATACATCACAGCGGCTCGAGCTACATGAGGGTTTTTATGACTTTCATTACGCCACGCAAAATTACTCATGCCATATTTCATGCCAGCAGTCATCAGCTCATGATAGGCTGGATGAAAATCCACCTCATCTATACGCCGTCCATAACTATCAAAATCTCGTAACTTAGGCGGGTTTTCATTGGCTAAAAACCCGCTAGCAATCATATCACCGCCTGTACGAGCACCGAATTCACTCAGGTGTTCCTCTGCCCACCCTGCTCCTTCTCTCGTTACAGCTTCGATAAGGGCAGCATCTGTTTCCCAAGCGTTGTAGTTAGCTAAGGCAAAGGGTTGATTATTTACTTCATGAGTATTAAATTGATTTATCATTGACATAATTGTTATCTTCCTCGATTTTGACTAACCTCTACTATTTTACAATAGCTAGTATTACATAATAAAAATTATTTCGTCAAGGTGTGTAATATGAATAAACCCAGTCCCCGACTTCTCCTCCTCCGTTTATTAACGGTAGCGGACAACAGTACTCTTACCGCTACTGAAGCTATTTTGGCAGGCTCAGTGTTTGGCATGACAGAGAACAGTATTCGCGTAACCATGGCGCGTTTAACCCAAGCAGAGCTCGCTGAGGCAATCGGGCCTGCTACTTATCAATTGGGGCCAGAAGCACAAAAATTAGGCGATGATGTCGCCTCATGGCATACCTCCGATAGAAAGACCATAAAATCAGACGGCTCATGGATAGCCGTGGCCACGGGTGGTCTACCTCGCAGTAACCGCACAATACTACGCGCACGTGACCGGGCTTTATCGTTATTAGGGTTTCGCGAGCTAGACAAAGGACTCTATATACGCCCGAATAATCTACAGGGCGGTATAGATAGCGTTCGTAAACGTCTATTGAATCTAGGGTTAGGAGCAGAAGCCATCGTATTTAAGGCTTGCGATTTTGATTCTATTCGCCAAAAAAAAGCCTTAGGACTTTGGTCTGACATGCAATTAGAGAGATATTATGAAGACATGTCTTATCAACTGAACAATTGGTTAAAACATATGGATAATTTGAGCCATGACGCGGCTTTACGAGAAGTGTTTACGCTTGGAGATGCAGGTATCCGCAGTGTGATCTTCGATCCATTATTGCCCGAGCCCCTAGTAAATGAGGCGGCACGGCAACAATATTTCAATACGGTGCGGCGCTTTAATGATGAAGGTCGTCGGCTTTGGCTTGATTTTTTTGACGCAAATATCGCAAAATAGATGAATCTTCTTAAGATTTAGTAGGCTTATACGTAAGTGCTGAACTGTAGGTGGTTGCTTATGAATGATTACTTATAAATAATTACTTGGGATTCTAATTCAAAAGCTCTATTGATTTTCATCACGATATAACACCTGCTTAGCTTCTACTCTAAAGTCCTCATTGCTGATGGTTCGGTTCATTGCCATAGCTTGGGTATTTAAGTGGGTATTTAAGTTTGCTGCTTGCATGTCTAGACTTTCTGGATCGCGACGTATTATGTTCTGCGCCTCTTGCCTAAAGTCATTTTCGCTCATGGTAGAACCACTCTTCACAGAGTTTACTGCTGGGTCACCATTTTTTTCTTGCGAGAGTGTAGCGTCGGCTACTAGCGCAATATTGCTTTGATTGGTAGATGCAACATTATTAACAGAAGATACTGGGTGACTCGCCAGCACTATTTGATCGCTCGTCGAAAAGGTTGAAAAAACACCATCGAATATAAAGACGCTTGCCAAGAATAAAGTACAAAGGATGCCTAGCACGCCAACAAACTCTATATTATTCGCTGATCTGCCCTTTGCGAATTTTGCTGATTGCGTCACTGTAGTCTCAATACTGTCTGAGTGTTTCATAGAACAATACCCAATCAATCCATGTCATCAGCAGTATATAACTGCATCCTCTATGTCATGATACGAGCACTCTGGTGTTATGCAATGGTTTTTGGTATGAGCGCTATGATTGACTGATAAGCGGTAAGAAAACTGGTTTTAGACAGTAAAAGTCAGCTTGTCATAGGACAACAGCCGCTTACTCCCTTACTATAATAAAGCCAGATTAATCATCAGTTTCACGATATAGCGTACTTTGCGACTCTTGTCTAAAGTCCTCATAAGTGATGGATGCGTCAGCTGGTTTATCATTGGATGGTTGCGGTGCTGGTTGTGCCTCTGAACCAATAACCTCACCTTGATATTGAGCTGCAGTAGCGTCAGCAGCAGGCTGAGTATCTTGCTCAATGGTTTCTACCACTTCAGCCTCTCTACTGGCATCGGAATTATTCTCTGCTATTACTGGTATTTCTGCACCATTCGCTATATCAGTCTTCGTTGAAGTCGACAGCACACCGGTAAAAACAAGCATCATGACGATGGCAGCGATCAGTAATGAGCCAAAAACCATACCAATGACGAGCGGTTTTTTGCTACTCGCTTGCTTGTCTTTGGATTTTATCGACTTCTTATTTGATATTTTTTCGTTTATGACTTCTTCGTTTATGAATTCATGGTTTTCAGGCTCTTTATTTTCAATTTCTTCTGAACCCCGATCCAAAGACTCGTCGGGGTTGGTTATTGTGACGTGCTTTGACGTTAAATCTTCATCTTCGTCAGAAAAATCTAAGTTGATACCTTTGTCGTTATAGACCTCTAGGGTTTCACCCTCTTGTACTTGAGTAGCAAATAACGCTAGCTCTGCTGCGCTTAATGGCTCATATGAGGACAGTTTGTTGGCATCTTTTACTGGCTTTAAGTCATTTGCTGTGGTGTCTTTTGACTCACCATCTTCATCAACACCGTCGACATTTTCAACACGTGTGATAAAACGTTCATAGATGTTATCTTTACGCATGCGCTTTCGTGGCTTAGTATTAGCAATTTTGGCTAAATTTGCCTCTAAATCTGAATTATGGCTATTTTTTTTATCACTCATGAAGTAATACCAAACCAGTTTGTACCACGAAAAAGAAGATGACTGCTAGAATTAAGGATAAAGATTTTATTGTTTGCTAAAGTGTAACACTATCGTTAACAAACAATATAGTGGGTCACTTCACTCGCTTCAAGCACAATTTTATGGTTACCCCTATTATTGGTATAAAATAGCCAAAAGCGCTCTTTAAAAAAATAACCATAAGCATCGATGACATTATATATAAGTGAGCATAAAATATGGATTTAAAACAGCTCAAGGCTTTTATTGCTATCGCAGATTTGCGTAGTTTCAGCGCCGCTGCTACCAAAACGGGATTGTCACAGCCGAGTCTGAGTCGCTTGCTCAAACAGCTCGAGACCGATATGGGCGTAGAGTTAGTCGACCGCTACAATAGACCATTACATCTCACCGAAGCTGGGGCATTCTTTTACGATAAAATCAGCGCCATACTAACAGAGATTGATACCGTCACCAGTATGACCCAGCGATTGTCTGCGCCCAGCAGCGCATTAAACATTGGTTTTGTACCGTCTGTCCTGTACGGGCTATTGCCAGAAGTCATCGCTAGTTTAAAACAATCCAACCCTGATATTGAGGTCAACCTAAAGGATATCAGCTCCTACCAGCAAATAGATGCGCTAAAATCTGGTGACATTGATGTTGGTTTTGGGCGTTTTGCCCACCAAGACCCTTGGATTCAGCAAATACTATTACGCCATGAGCGTTATGTGGTTGCGCTGCCTAAAGCACACCCATTAGCCAATGTGCGCGAGCAACGCTTGATAGATTTGGCAAATAACCGCCTGATTTTATACCATCAAACGCATTTGCCGATAGCCACGCCAGCAATAACCACGTCCATACCGAAACCAACATCGACCAATAAACTGCCTGCCCATACAAAAAGAACCAACTCAACAGGCCAGCCTCTATCGTTTAGTACGCTTAACGAGCCTGTCACCGAGCCTTTGCTGCATTTATTTGCACAATACGGTATCGCGCCACTGATGACTACCACGGTGAGTGACTTACAAGTAGCATTGGGACTAGTCGCTGCTGGTGAAGGGGTTACGCTTGTACCTGCCAGCCTACAAACGGTGCGTACAGAACAAATCAGCTATCAACGCTTGGTACACGAAAACGTGACCTCCCCTATTTATTTACATACCCTCAAAGACTTTGTCCACCCTAAAATCCCTGACTTACTCACTGCTACTTATCAGGTGTATGAACAGCGCGGTATCACCTATCGAAAACAAAAATTTGCCTCAAAGCTATAAATTATCAGCTATCAGCTGCGGATTATGGTATAAAGAACCGCCAAAAAATACTCAGTACTAACTCTTGATATTAATAATTAATTATGCTAACTATCAAGAATGGCAATGCAAACAAATAGTAATAATAATTAGAATAATCATTCTCCTGAATAGCATCGGTGTGCTAAAGTCGATACAAGATGAATCGTTTTGTATTTAACGTTATAAAATAGGCGTTATATATATTGTATAAAGCGATTTTCTAACGATCATTGGCAGACTGACACAGGTAAGTGATGATTTGCCGTTTTAACCATTTCGAGGTATTCATGTCCACACAACCACTCAACAACCCAAGCGCCACCGACGATACCGTCGCCCCGCAGCAAGAAGGCTTTAGCTGGCGTATTTTTGGTCCCGGTATCTTAATGGCGACAGCTGCTATCGGTGGCTCACATCTGATTTCATCGACACAGGCGGGCGCACTATATGGCTGGCAGCTGGCGATTATGATTATTTTAGCCAATATCTTTAAATACCCGTTCTTTCGATTTGGTACCGATTACGTCTACGACACTGGCGAAAGCTTAATCGCAGGCTATGCCAAACGCTCGAAAGCCTATCTATGGATTTATTTCATCCTATCCGTCTTATCGGCGGTCATTAGTACGGGCGCGGTATCTTTGATTGCGGCAGTTATCCTAGGCTTTATGCTGCCTGCCTCCCTCGGTTTGTCCACCATGACATTGGCTTTGATTATCGTTGCGGTCTCGTGGTTCTTCCTGATTGCTGGTCATTATAAGCTGCTTGATGGCGTGACTAAGTGGATTATGATTGCTCTTACCACTGCAACAGTAGCAGCAGTGATTATTGCCGCTGGCAAGCCGACGGTTATGGCAACCGATTTTGTCGCTGCCTCGCCTTGGAATTTGGCGACCTTAGGTTTTATCGTAGCATTGATGGGCTGGATGCCAGCACCGCTTGAGTTTGCGGCGATTACCTCGATGTGGACATCCGCTAAAGTCAAAGCCGAACACACCACGCACCGTCAGGGATTGCTTGATTTCAATGTGGGTTACTCGGTCTCTGGTGTCTTGGCGTTGTTCTTCTTATCGTTAGGCGTGTTTGTCCAGTATGGCTCAGGACAAGAGATTGAGATTGCAGGCGCCGCTTATATCAATCAGCTGATTAATATGTATACCAGTACCATCGGTGAATGGTCACGACTGCTGGTCGCCTTCGTCGCCTTTATGTGTATGTTTGGCACCACCATTACTTGTGCCGATGGTTATGGCCGTGCCAATGCTGAGTGCTGGCGCTTACTTAAAGGTGACGATGAGATCAATAAAAAGCAAATCGCCTTTTGGACCACTTATGCCATCGGTGGTGGTTTGGTGATTATCACTTTCTTTACCGGACAATTGGGCTCGATGCTAAAATTCGCCATGATATCGGCGTTCGTTTCGGCACCCATCTTTGGTTGGCTCAACTATACCTTGGTCAAAAACCATAAAAAACTGTCAGTAGGTATGAATGCATTGTCTATCGCTGGTTTGATATTCTTAGCTGGTTTTGCACTGTTGTTCTTAGCCAATCTTGCGGGTCTCTTTGGTTAGCTAGCTTAGGTATACATTCAGCTTTATACAAATCTACTTGATGCAAAAAAGCCCTTTTAGCGAAGCTATGAGGGCTTTTTTGTGCAATGGTTTAATCATTTGATGGTAGTAATTGTAAATAAATGTAAATATCTAGCGAGTGATTGGTGGTTGGTTTAAGCGATATGAATACTAATCTCAGTAAACCTCTAGATAATGGATAGTACTATTTACATATCGAATATGTTTATTAAAAATTAACTTTTAATTAAATTCACCTAACTAAAAGTATTGAAAGACCGCTTTGCAAGCATGGATAATTGGGTATAATCAATCACAACGATTCAATCAAATATGATATCCATAATATTAATAGTATCGATAAGATTACCCTCCACGTAAGGATTATGACATGACCTCATCAGCTGGCGCTCGCTTTCGCAGTGCAATGAAACAAAAAAACGATAACAACCAGCCGCTACAGATTGCTGGCGCGATTAACGCTTACACCGCTATGATGGCAACCCAAGTTGGTCACCAAGCGCTATATCTCTCTGGTGCTGGCGTGGCGAATGCCTCATTTGGTCTGCCTGACTTGGGTATGACTAGCCTTGATAACGTCCTAGAAGATGCGCGCCGTATTACTGATGCCGTTGATACGCCGCTATTGGTGGATATCGATACGGGTTTTGGTGGCGCGTTTAACATCGCTCAGACCGTCAAGAAAATGGAAAAAGCAGGTGTGGCAGCAGTACATATCGAGGACCAAGTCGCACAAAAACGCTGTGGCCACCGTCCCAATAAAGAAATCGTTAGTATCTCAGAAATGGTCGACCGCCTAAAAGCAGCACTTGATGCCAAAACCGATAAAGACTTTGTGGTTATGGCTCGTACTGACGCGCTGTCTGTCGAAGGTCTTGACGCAGCGGTTGAGCGCGCAGTTGCCTTTCAAGAAGCTGGCGCCGATATGATTTTTGCCGAAGCATTGACTGATATTGAGATGTACCGTAAATTTACCGATGTGCTGGATATACCGGTACTCGCCAACATGACAGAGTTTGGTCAAACTGACCTTTATACCACAGAGCAATTACACGGTGTGGGTGTCGATATGGTGCTATACCCGCTATCAGCATTCCGTGCGATGAATAAAGCGGCATTAAACGTCTATCAACATCTACTCGATGACGGCACGCAGGACAAAGTTGTCGATACCATGCAAACCCGTATGGAGCTATACGACTTCTTAAACTACCACGAATTCGAGCAAACGTTAGATAAACTGTTTGCTGATAATAAGTAGACTTAAGCAAGCAATACAGTGATTTAAGAAACGATTTATTAAAATTGGCTATCTAATAAACTTTACTACTAAAGCTACCAACAAAAGGAATTTAATCATGGCAGCAAAAAAAGAACTTTCAGGTGCAGGACTACGCGGTCAAGTCGCTGGCAAGACCGCTCTATCAACCGTTGGTAAATCAGGCTCAGGTCTGACTTACCGCGGTTATGATGTCTCAGAGCTTGCGGACAAATGTATCTTTGAAGAAGTGGCTTACTTACTACTTTATGGCAACTTGCCAACCCAAAGCGAACTTGATGCCTATCAAGCCAAGCTCAAAAAATTACGTGGTCTACCACAAGCACTAAAAGATGTACTTGAGCGTATCCCTGCTGACTCACACCCGATGGATGTGCTGCGTACGGGCAACTCAATGCTCGGTAACCTTGAAACGGAAACCGACTTTGAGCAAGAGAATGACAAAGCGGATCGTATGCTAGCGGTATTCCCATCAATTATTAACTACTGGTATCGCTTTACTCATGACAATGAGCGTATCGAAACTGAAACTGATGATGAGACTATCGGCGGTCATTTCTTGCATCTGCTTAAAGGCGAGAAGCCAAACGAGCTACATACTAAAGTCATGAACGTGTCACTTATCTTGTACGCTGAGCACGAGTTTAATGCGTCAACCTTTACCGCGCGCGTGTGTGCCTCTACCCTGTCTGACATCCATTCGTGTATTACTGGCGCGATTGGCACCTTGCGCGGTCCTTTACATGGCGGTGCTAATGAAGCAGCGATGGATATGATTGAAGGCTTTAGCTCACCCGATGAAGCTGAAAAAGAGATGATGGCGATGCTGGCACGTAAAGACAAAATTATGGGCTTTGGTCATGCTATCTACAGCGACTCAGACCCACGTAACGTGGTCATCAAAGGTTGGGCTGAAAAACTGGCCAACGATGTTGGTGATGAAGTGTTATACCCAGTATCAGTACGCTGTGAAGAAGTTATGTGGCGTGAAAAGAAACTGTTCTGTAACGCAGATTTCTTCCATGCTTCAGCGTATCACTTCATGGGCATTCCAACCAAGTTATTCACACCAATCTTTGTGTGTTCACGTCTGACAGGCTGGGCGTCACACGTCTTTGAGCAACGTGGTAATAACCGTATTATTCGACCAAGTGCCGAATATATCGGTGAAGAATTGCGTTCAGTACCAGAGATGAGTGCGCGTTAATTTGTAGCGCTTTCCTCTTCGCTCGAATAAATAAACTTGTAGGGTACGCATGGCGCACCCTACAACTACTCATTAAATGACTGTCAATCAAGGGCTGTTATGTTTAATACAAAAAATCTATCGTTTGCACTAATTGGTACCGGACTCCTATCAATATCTTTGGGTTCAACCTACGCCAGTGCGGCTACAGATTTAACTCCATTATTTAGTGTTTATGAAGAGGCATGCGGTTATATAGATAGCGACAAATCAACGAAGGCTGCCAATACTTATAACACTTTCAAAAATAGCTTTATTACCCACGAAGAATCGACAACCAATGGTGTTTATGACGGTACAGTATTTTCTTTAAAAGAAAACTATGTCATTCCAGCGCCTTACAAAAACGCCATTTCATCCATCACCATGGAAAAAGGCGATGACTATAGTAGTGATAGCGTCACTTACACCGTGAAATTCAATAATGCGACTTATAGAAACAAGCCTATATCGCACCTTGATATTTATGTCGTGCCCAACTCAGACATGTTCTACGATGCCTTATATCTAAAAACATCAATGCAAGGTTTAAAGCCGCATTTTAAATATGAGCAGCTTGATGATGAAAAAATTGGTGCTCATTTAGATCCTGCCAAGAAACTTATTTTATGCGACGGTATTGTCGGTAGTTATAAATAACATCAATGATAACCGCATATTAAAGTAATACTGTCATACAAAAACCATTCCAACCAGCCAACTGCCAAAGGTGACTTATGGACAACGCCCTAGTACAACCGATGAATGACAAGTTTAAAAAACCCTTACCTGATACCGAGCTTTATTACTTCGATACCCGTGAAGCGGTAGAAAGCATCGAAGCGGGCGCGTATGACAAGCTACCGTTTAGCTCAAAAGTTCTATGTGAAAACTTGGTTCGCCGTTGCCCACCAGAGGATTTAACCGCGGCATTGACCCAACATATACAAGGTAGGCAAGACTTAGATTTCCCTTGGTATCCTGCCCGCGTTGTTTGTCATGACATCTTAGGCCAGACTGCCTTTGTTGACTTAGCAGGACTGCGTGATGCCATCGCTGAACAAGGCGGTGATCCTTCTAAGGTTAACCCTATCGTCCCAACTCAGCTCATCGTTGACCATTCATTGGCAGTGGAACACGCAGGCTTTGAAGAAAACGCTTTTGAGAAAAACCGTGCTATCGAAGAACGCCGTAACGATGACCGCTTTCACTTTATCAACTGGTGCGAATATGCCTTTGATAACGTCAACGTCGTACCGCCAGGTAACGGCATTATGCATCAAATCAACCTAGAAAAAATGTCGCCCGTGGTACAGGTAGTAAAAGGTAAAGACGGTCATGAAGTGGCTTTTGCTGACACGTTAGTTGGTACAGATAGCCATACGCCAATGGTTGACGCCCTAGGCGTGATATCTATCGGTGTTGGCGGTCTGGAAGCCGAAAGCGTCATGCTAGGCAATCCATCGTACATGCGTTTGCCAGATTTCGTTGGCGTTAAGCTAACGGGTAAACTGCAAAAAGGCGTTACTGGTACCGATTTGGTACTCGCTATGACCGAGTTTTTACGTGATGAAGGCGTGGTTTCTACTTATATTGAATTCTTCGGTGACGGCGCACGAAATTTAACCGTTGGCGACCGTGCCTCTATCTCTAATATGACGCCTGAATATGGTGCGACGGCAGCGATGTTCTATATCGATGAGCAAACCATCGACTATCTACGCCTCACTGGTCGTTCTGAGGCTCAAATTAAGCTGGTCGAGCAATACGCCAAACAAACTGGCCTATGGGCTGATGGCATGGAAAACGCCGAGTATGCGCGCGTACTTGAGTTTGATTTATCGGCAGTGGTACGTAACCTTGCCGGCCCTTCTCGACCGCATGCCCGTGTCTCAACCACGGACTTGGTCAAAGAAGGTATTGCCCACGGCGCTGATGAGAAAATGCCCGAACCAAAAGATGGCTTGATGCCAGATGGCGCGGTTATTATCGCCGCGATTACCAGCTGTACCAACACCTCTAACCCACGCAATATGGTTGCTGCTGGCTTGGTTGCTCGTAATGCTAATGAAAAAGGCTTATTACGCAAACCTTGGGTCAAATCCTCTTTAGCACCTGGTTCTAAAACGGTCAAAATGTATCTAGAAGAAGCCGGACTGATGCCTGAGCTACAGGAAATTGGCTTTGACGTGGTCGGCTTTGCTTGTACCACCTGTAATGGTATGAGTGGCGCGCTCGATCCTGATATCGAAAAAGAAATCGTTGATAATGATTTATTCACCACTGCGGTGCTATCAGGCAACCGTAACTTTGATGGTCGTATCCATCCATATGCTAAGCAAGCGTTCTTAGCGTCACCACCATTGGTTATCGCTTATGCGATCGCTGGTAACATCCGTTTCGATATCGAAAAAGATGTATTAGGACAAGATAAAGATGGCAATGATGTTTACTTAAAAGATATCTGGTTCGATGATGATGAAGTCGATGCTATCGTTGCCAAAGCGGTGAAGCCTGAGCAATTCAATGCTGTCTATATTCCGATGTTTGATGAAGCCAAAAAGGACGCTGGAAAGGCTCTGAGCCCATTATACAACTGGCGAGAAATGACCACTTATATCCGTCGTCCGCCGTATTGGGAAGGCAAAATGGCCGCAATGAATAAGCTAAAAGGCATGCGCCCGTTAGCAGTATTGGGCGATAACATTACCACCGACCATATGTCACCTTCCAATGCTATTTTGGGTGACTCGGCTGCTGGCGAGTACCTAGATACCATGGGGCTGCCTGCTGAAGATTATAATTCGTATGCAACCCATCGCGGCGATCATTTAACCGCGCAACGTGCGACTTTTGCCAATCCTAAGTTATTAAATGAGATGGTACGTGACGAAAAAGGTGAAGTTATCCAAGGCTCATTAGCTAGGGTTGAACCACAAGGTCAGGTCATGCGCATGTGGGAAGCGATTGAAACCTATATGAACCGCGAGCAACCACTTATCATCATCGCTGGTGACGGCTATGGCCAAGGCTCAAGCCGTGACTGGGCTGCCAAGGGTGTGCGTTTGGCTGGTGTGGAAGTCGTCGTTGCTGAAGATTTTGAACGTATCCACCGTCAAAACCTAGTCGGCATGGGCGCCCTACCGCTACAGTTCGAAGAAGGTACGACTCGCCATACGCTAAATATTGATGGTTCAGAAACCTTTGATGTCACTGGCGAAGTCTCTGCTGGTGGGCTGATGACATTAGTGATTAACCGTGCTGACGGCAGCAAGACTGAAACCCCGATTATCTGCCGCTTAGATACCGCTGATGAGGTCAAAATGTATAACGCGGGTGGTATGCTCCAGCGCTTTGCCAAAGAGTTCATCGATGGCACGCTAGATATTGCTTAAGCATCATGATTATTGATTAATAAGTGAGCCGATGCTGTAGGTTTATATGGTGTCGGCTTTTTTATACTTATTGATATACTTTAATAAATAGCATAACATGTACTATTAATTGTACAAGTATCGGAGTATGTCATGAGAGTAATTAGTTTTTCAGAAGCTAGAAAGCATCTCAAATCGGTTTTAGACACAGTAAATGATGATGCAAATGCAACTATCGTTACTCGTCGTGATGCTGATGATGCCGTAGTCATGTCACTTGATTACTATAATAGCCTGATGGAGACCGTTTACTTATTAAAGTCGCCTGCTAATGCTGCTCATTTAGCAAAATCTATGGCTCAATATCAGGCTGGTAAAACGGTAGTTCGCGGTCTAATTGAACCTACAGACGAAAATTTTAATAAAAACGCTGAAGACGCCTAATATTAAGGGCTACAATTGTAAGTAGAAAGTTATGAGTGAGCAATTGGCTTGGACAGATGAAACTTGGAAAGATTATATATATTGGCAAACCCAAGATAGAAAAACTATAAAACGTATTAATAAACTTCTTACAGAATGTATGCGTAATCCGTTTGAAGGTATAGGTAAGCCTGAACCCTTAAAAGAGAACTTATCAGGATTGTGGTCTCGACGAATTGATGATACTCATCGGCTAGTATATAAAGTTGAAGATGATTATTTGACGGTTATTTCGTGTCGATATCATTATTAGGCTTAGTTTCTAAATTAAATCCTAATCTAACCAAGCTCAAAAGGCTCAACCTTACCAGCGTCCACCTCTGCTTGAGCGACTAGTAATTGACGCACAAACTCATAAGATAAATCAGGATTGTCTTGCATAATCTGCTTAATTTTAGCTGAGCTTTCGTTCAGCTTTTTATCTATTTCCATCATGTTCTCTATTGTTAGCTACTATACATATCTATTTATATTACCAATAAAAGTACAAACATATACTAACTGTAGTTAAAACATTTTAAAAACGCTACGGTACTGCTTGTATGGTTTTTTTGCAGCCTCTGTCTGCGTAGGCACAGCAAGCAAGGAAAAACTATACCAGCAGTATGTGGTGTATCGATATTACTTTTCATAGACTCTATCTCAAGGATTGCCAATAATGACTCAAACAACCTCAAACCAACCAAAATTCGCCCCGCAAATCTCAGTCTCCGCTACCTATATGCGCGGCGGTACTTCAAAAGGCACCTTTTTTAAACTGTCCGACTTACCGGAGCGTTGCCAAGTCGCTGGCGAGTCGCGTGATAATTTTCTATTGCGGGTTATTGGTAGCCCTGACCCTTATGGTAAACAAATTGACGGTTTAGGCAATGGCAGCTCTAGCACCTCTAAGACGGTTATCTTATCTGAAGCGAAACAAGCAGACCACGATGTCAACTATCTGTTTGGGCAGGTCAATATTGCAAAGCCGATGATTGATTGGGCGGGTAACTGTGGTAATTTAACCGCAGCGGTTGGTGCTTGTGCGATTAATATGGGTCTGGTTGCCGCTGATAAAGTTGCTCGTAGCATCAGTGCGGGTACGAACAGTGGCATTTGCGAAGTGCGTATTTGGCAACAGAATATCGGTAAAACCATTATCGCCCATGTGCCTGTCTATACCGACGCGCAAGGCAAGGTACAAGTACAAGAAACAGGCGACTTTGAGTTAGATGGTGTGACCTTCCCTGCTGCTGAGGTCAAAATCGAGTTTATTGATCCCGTTGATGCCTCTAGCGCTATGTTTCCCACCAACAATCTAGTCGATGATTTCGATGTATCAGGCTGTGGTCTAGCTACTGATAGCGTAAAAGCGACCTTTATCAGTGCGGGTATCCCAACGATCTTTATGAAAGCAGAAGACTTGGGTTTTACCGGCACAGAACTACAAGGTGATATCAATAGTGATAGCGAGCTACTTGCCAAACTTGAAAATATCCGCGCCAAAGGCGGCGTGGCGATGGGCTTGTTTAAAGATGTCAGTGAGGCGCAAAGCAGTCAGCATATTCCTAAAATTGCTTGGGTTGGCCCTGCGCAAAGCTATAGCGCCTCTAGTGGCAAAGCCGTTGATGTCAATGAGATTGATTTAGTCGTACGGGCGATGAGTATGGGTCAATTGCATCATGCCATGATGGGTACAGCAGCGGTCGCGATAGCCGCAGCAGCGACGACGCAAGGTACACTGGTCAATGAGGCAGCAGGTGGCGGTGAGTTAGGTGAAGTACGTTTTGGCCATCCCTCTGGAACGCTTTTGGTAGGTGGAAAAACAGAACAAGTCGATGGTCGCTGGCAAGCTAAAAAAGTCTCCATGAGTCGTTCAGCGCGTCGTATTATGGTTGGTGAGGTGTTTGTGCCAGCGGATGCTTTTTAACCGTTAACTTTAGTCTCACCATATATCAATAACATCCCGCCTATGGTAACTAAGGCTAAACCAGCGATTTTATAAATATCTATCGTTTTAACCTCTAAGCCAAACAAGCCAGTTTGGCTTAGAATCAGGGCAAAATACATTTGCCCAAGAAATACCCAAAGCAGGGTATTGCCTGCGCCTATCTTTGGCGCAGCAATAAATATGAATAAGATATAAAAGCTGCCCAGAAATCCTGGTAACCACATCCACCACGTCGCATTTTCAATCATTGGCGGTTTGATACCACCACTCATCACATACGACAGTACTAAAGAAGCTATTGCACCTCCTAAGTATAAATAAAAGGTGGATTGTATTTGAGAGGCTTGTGTACTTTCTCGAAAAGCATTGACAATAGCCAGTTGCAGCGGAACAATCGCACCACCTAAAAGGCTGATTAAGACGTATGGAAGAATTTTCAAATGACTGCCCCAAAAAATAAATAGTGTATATATAAACATTATCAATAATAAATTTTACCTTAATTAGGGCATAATAAGTTTCACCAATTAAATACTCAAACTGTTGGGTTTAATACATGCCAACCACTTCTAATCTCAGAAAACCCCCACTCGATAAGAAACCGCCGGTCGCAAAAAAAGAGCGCAGGGCATTGTTATGGGATATTCTCAAAAAGCTTGCGGTATTTGCTAAGCCCTATCGGCTATTAATCGTTGCTACCTTGATATTGACGGTGCTGGGTTCGTTTACCGCGCAGGTCAACGCCTTTGTGCTGCGCTATACCGTCGATACCTTGACCGAAATCGCTACCCTTGCCGACCCGTGGGAAGCTGGTATACGCATGCTCGGTATCATCAGCGCTGTTTTATTGACTAAAGAGATACTATCGATATTTATCTCATTTGGGCAGCGATTTTTCGGTGAAAAGATTCGTATCAATCTATCGCGTGATTTATCACAAAAAATCATCGAACGTATCTTGACCTATCGCATGGCGTTTTACACCAGTAGCGAAAACGATAGTGGTAAATTGCAAACCCGTATCGATTATGGTGTGAGTAGCCTTACCAGCTTGGTGCAAAACTTCTTTATCGATATGCTGCCGCTATTTGCCAGTGCCATCGTCTCACTGATTATTATGTTTTCGACCAATTTTTGGATAGGCTTGGTTGGTCTGGTTATCATACCGATTTACTTTTTTATTAGCCAAAAACAAGCGCGGCGTTTGCAAGGTTTTCGGCGGCAGATGCGCGGCTTTCGAGAAGCCAAAAGCGGGCTGGTTATCTCGCTGATTAATTCAATCAGCGTGGTTAAATCTTTTGTCCGTGAGCCTATCGAGGCGAAAAAGCACTTAACCATTCAAAAAGACATGACTGATAATCAGCTGCGTATTCGTAGCATTGGTTTTATTTATGATGCGGTAAAAACCTTTATTGAACAAATCGGTGTGGTAGCGATTATCTTACTGACCGCCTACTTTGTGCTAAACGGTCAGATGACCATTGGGATGATCTTATTTCATGTCATGCTGTTTCAAAACGTCGCTGCGCCTATCCGTCAATTGCATCGTATTTATGACCAAATTAACAATGCCCTGACTTACGCTGAAGGTTTTTTTGAGATTTTAGAGGCTGACGAACAAGTTGAAAAAATATCGGGTTTGAGTAGTAAACACTTAAAAGGTCATATTGAGCTCAAAAATGTCGATTTTACCTATCCGAATGGCACCCAAGCGCTAAAAGATGTCAGCTTCACTATTAAACCCAATCGTATTACCGCGCTGGTGGGTCTAAGTGGTGCTGGCAAGAGTACGATTATCAATCTATTGGTGAGGTTTTACGAGCCAGATGCTGGCATGATATGCCTAGATAGGCACAATCTGGCCGACTATGATACTCATGAGCTGCGTCAGAATATCGGCTTAGTGCTACAAAGCAATCATATCTTTTCAGGTACCATCAGTGAAAACATCCGTTATGGGGATATGAATGCGAGCGATGAAGATATTATCATTGCTGCCAAAAAAGCCTCGATTCATGAGCAAGTCGTGGCGTTATCAGAAGGCTATGAAAGTACCGCTAAATCACTATCGGGTGGTCAACAGCAACGTATTGCGCTGGCACGAATGTTCTTAAAAGACCCACCGATTGTGTTTTTGGATGAACCAACCGCCAGCCTTGATGCCATTGCCAGTCAACAGGTGAAAAAGAGCCTAGATTTGATTAAAAAAGACCGTACGGTGATTATGGTCTCGCATAACATTGCCCAGATCATCGATGCTGATGATTTGGTGGTGATAGAAAATGGGCGTGTGGTCGAGACAGGTACTCACGAGGATTTATATGAGCAGCGCGGTAAATACTTTGAGATATTTAGTGCCATGTCTGATAGCTTAAATTTGGATAAAATCAGTCAAACCTTAAATAGTTAATACAGGGCGAAATCGTTATAATGCTCACACTATTACCTCGATTGTCCTTTAAATTGTTAGAAGCTACTGAATTATGACCTGTAATTTCTCTATAAAAACTTTTGATGAGCTGACCACAGTTGATCTATATCATATTTTAAAAGCGCGCTCGCAAGTATTTGTGGTTGAGCAAAACTGCCCATATCAAGATATGGATGAGCTAGACTTTGATTGCTTGCATCTTATCGCCCATCAGAACGAAGCGTTGGTGGGCTATTGCCGCATCATTCCACCTGAATTTAATCAATTAAAATCCAATCTATCGGTCGCTGACCCTGCCATCAAGTCCAATCATACTTCTATGCCTGCCATTGGTCGCGTGCTGGTACTATCAGAGCACAGAGGCGACGGCCTAGCACGGCAGATGATGACGCAAGCCATTGCCCACTGCCGTAAAAAGTACGGCAAAAAGCGACCGATTATCATCTCTGCACAAACCTACTTGCTCAGCTTTTATGAATCCTTGGGCTTTGTACCCGAAGGGGATTATTATCTCGAAGATGGCATTGAGCATGTAAAGATGGTTTTATACGTGATTAAAAAAACCAAGGTTAAGAAAGAAAGTGCAAATACCGCCTCTACAACGACCAAAATATTAAGTTTTTTGCTATTTATAATGGCGGCTTTATTTGTGTTAGGTTTGCTGTATTTAATGATTTAAGCGGCGTGCAAGGTTTTAATTCTTAACATAATTCAATTTGGTTGTTCCATATTGAGTATGCTACTTTTAAATGATGACCGAGATAGTTGGTCAATGAAGCAGCAAACCCAAGGAAGAGGAGACAACCATGTCAACCATATTAGATGGTTCAAATGACCAAAATGCGACGGTAGAGAGCAATGTCCGTCCAGAGTACGACGTTGAGATTCAAAAAATCGCCGATTATGTGCTCAGTTACTCTATAGATAATGACTCCCCAGATAGTGAGGAAGCTTGGAGTACGGCGCGTTACTGCCTGATGGATACCCTCGGCTGTGGACTACTCGCGCTACGTTTTCCTGAATGTACCAAGCATTTAGGTCCTGATTGCGCCGATCAAATCACCCCTAATGGTGCGCGTGTTCCGGGCACCTCCTACCGACTAGATCCTATCAAAGCCGCCTTTGATATCGGCTGTATGGTACGCTGGCTTGATTATAATGATACCTGGCTTGCGGCTGAATGGGGTCATCCCTCAGACAACTTGGGTGGTATCCTAGCGGTCGCAGACTATATCAGTCAGCAAAATATCAGCCAAGGCGATGCTGCGCTTACCATGAAGGAGGTGTTAGAAGCCATGATTATGGCGCACGAGATTCAAGGGGTGCTGGCATTAGACAATTCATTCAACCGTGTCGGGCTGGATCACGTGTTTTTGGTGAAACTGGCCTCAACCGCTGTCGTTGCAAAACTATACAAGCTGCCCCGTGAGCGTATTATGGCGGCCCTCTCACAAGCGATTGTCGACGGACAAGCACTACGTACCTACCGTCATGCACCCAATGCTGGTAGCCGTAAGTCATGGGCCGCAGGAGATGCGACCAGTCGTGCGGTACGCTTAGTCGATATTACTCGGCGCGGGGAAATGGGTATCCCTGGGGCTTTAACCGCCTCGCAGTGGGGGTTTTATGACGTGCTATTTAGCCACACCAATAAAGACCTAGCTCTCAAGCCCGAGGATGAACGCAAATTTACCTTCCAGCGCGAATTTGGTAGTTATGTGATGGAAAATATCTTATTTAAATTAAGTTTCCCTGCTGAGTTTCATGCGCAGACTGCATGCGAGGCTGCGGTTATTCTACATCCACGAATTGATGACAGAATTGATGAGATTGAAAAAATTGTTTTGACCACCCATGATTCAGCCATTCGGATCATCTCCAAGGAAGGGGCTCTGGCCAATCCTGCTGATCGCGATCATTGTTTACAGTATATGGTTGCGGTGCCTTTACTCACGGGTGATTTGATGGCGGAGAATTATGAAGACGATTACCACGCTCAGCATCATATTATGATTGATGGCTTACGCCGAAAGATGGTGGTAGAGGAAGACGAAAGTTATTCAAAAGATTACCACGATCCAAGTAAGCGCTCGATTGCCAATGCCATTCAGGTATTCTTTAAGGATGGTAGTAGTACCGATAAGGTGGCTGTCGAATATCCTATCGGTCATAAACGCCGCCGTGAAGAAGGCATCCCTGTGTTAGAAGCCAAGTTTCGAGCGAGTCTGGCAACACGGTTTATAGACAGTCGTTGCGCGGATATTTTTGCCCTTTGTAGCGACCAAGCGCGCTTAGAGCAAACACCGGTCAATGAATTTATGGATTTGTTTGTGGTGAACTAGGTATTTTAACCACTATCTGATTATCCAATAAAAGGGCGTGTCATTAATTTAACGACACGCCCTTTTCTTATCTATTCTATTAACAGTAACGGCTTCTAAAAACCCTACCAAGGTATTGACTCCCCTGCCCAATCCACAAAACTGCCTGATTGTTCTGCGGTCATTTTGCTTAACACGTCCAATAAGCAGTCGGCACTAAAGGCTGGCGAGAATAAATTTTCGTTAGCCACGTTACCCTGAAAAGGTGCTGATAATTGTGTGTTGACGGTTCCAGGTTGCATGACGACCACGCACACATCTTTAAGTGACCTACTCCATTCGATGCTGAGGTTTTTCATACCCATATTAAGCGCCGCTTTACTCATACGATAGCTATACCAACCGCCCAGCTGATTGTCGCTGATACTACCAACGCGTGCCGATATCGTCGCAAAAATTGCTGGCTGGTTATTAGTTCGTTTAGCGTTAGCCAAAAGTGGCTTTAAATGCTTCGCAATGAGCAGACTAGCCAAGGCGTTCACTTGCATATTCTGTAAGAAAAAATCAGCCTCAACTTGTTTAAGTGCTTTTTCTGGTTGCGATTGCTCAGTATGCAACAGCCCCACACAGTTAATCACCCAGTCTATATGAGTGGTTTGCTGCTTGATGATATCAGCTGCTTGTTTGATATTCTGCTCATCACAGATATTCATGGGTAACCAATGTAAGTTTTCCGCTTCATAATCAGGAAGGCTTTTATGGTAAGTGGCAAAGACCTGAATGCCGTTTTTTGCACTATCACTTTGATCGCCATCTTTATCACCATCTTTATCACTACTGGCATCAGAAATACCACTCAATAATTGCTCGATCATGGCCTTGCCGATGCCGCCTGTACCGCCAATAATTAGATAGTTTTTAGGGCTCATAAGAAACTCCTCCTTTTTTATTAAAATAGATTTCAGATTGCTTTTTTATATCTTGACTGAGTTTTTATGTTTTTACCATGATATCGGTGTGTCATTTGTCGAACAATATTTAATATCTTTAATAAAACACAAGATGAAAGACAATAAAAAAGCCACCGTCGAAGGTGGCTTTTTATACGTTAATATATTTTATTCTGGAGTTTGTAGCGTTGTGACTTTCTAAACACTCTAAATAATTAGTTTAGTGAGGAGGCGGTTGCTCAGCATCAACTGTTTCAACAGCCACAACAGGTACCTCATTATGGTCTATATCAAACAATTTACCTTCACTAAAGTAATCACCTTCAGTTAAATCGATGATCACTGCAGGGCGTACAGAGCGATCTTGGGTACCAGCGACAAATACCGACTGGTTCTCTGAGTTACCAACCTTTAAATGGTTGAATAGTAAGTTTAGAGCAATGGCCATAATAGCAGCAGAGCTGATGCCCGAATGGAAAATAGTGGCAAACCAGTCTGGAAATTGGTCATAAAACGCTGGTGCAGCGATAGGCAGCATACCAAAGCCGATAGAGGTCGCCACAATGATTAGGTTCATGTTGTTTTCATAGCTGACCTGTGCAAGGGTACGAATACCACTGGCAGCAACCGTACCGAACAATACGATACCCGCGCCGCCTAATACTGCAGTCGGAACGGTAGCAATAACGCGGCCCATGATTGGCATCAAGCCTAACACGACTAAGATAATACCGGCAAAAGCTACTACAAAACGACTCTTAACACCCGTAACTGCAACCAGACCAACGTTTTGCGCAAAGGCACTTTGGGTAAATGAACCAAAAATTGGTGCAACGATACTGGCAGCCATATCAGCACGAAGACCATCGCCTAAACGTTTTGAGTCCACTTCGGTATCGATAATATCGCCAACCGCTAAAATATCTGCTGAGGTTTCGACTAAAATAACCAATACGACGATGAACATGGAGATGATGGCTGCAAGCTCAAATTTAGGAGCGCCAAAATGGAATGGGCTTGGGAATGCGAAGATATCGCCAGTCAAGATGCCAGAGAAATCAACCAAACCAAACGCCCAAGCAGCAAAGGTACCGATGACCATAGCGAGCAGAATCGATAAACGGCTGATAGCGGCGTTACCAAGCTTACTTAATAGCAATACCACTGCCAATGTAAACGCGGCAAGGCCGATATTGGTCATACTACCAAAGCTTGGCAAGTTGCTATTACCGCCCATTGCCCAGCGTGCAGCTACTGGCATCAAGGTTAGACCAATGGTTGTGATGACCGTACCAGTGACCAGTGGCGGAAAAAATCTAATAATTTGGGAGAAAATGGGCGTGATTAAAAACCCAAGAGCAGCAGCTGCTATTACCGCACCAAATACTGCTGGTAGCCCACCCCCCGAGGTTACGATTGCTACAATAGTTGCAACACTTGCAAAAGATACACCTTGTACCAAAGGCAGCTGACAACCAAAGAAAGGTACACCCATGGTCTGCAATAAGGTTGCCAGACCACCAATAAATAAAGAAGCGGCAATCAACAAACCAATTTCAGAAGGTCCTAGACCGGCGGCCTGACCAACAATTAGTGGAACAGCAATAATGCCGCCATACATAGTAAGGACGTGTTGAAAGCCATAAGCAATATTTGCTACAAGACCCAGGTTTTCATCTTCTGGGCGCGCAAGTGTTGATTGAGAAGTAGATTTAATATCCATATTAAATAGTATCCTACATATTCTATTGTTAATATATTCTAGACTTGTTCTTTGACAACTTCTAGATTGGAATTCATGAGAATTACAAAAAAAACTTTTATCTATCTAAGATTTCACACACACAGCCCACGAAAAGGAGTATCAACCTCCCTTTCAATTAATCTCAATCAGTTTTAAGCTATAACTTTACGTTATATAGCGCTAGGTATTAGCTGAGTTTGACATTAGAATGTACATGAGTGTTTGAGCTAGATATTTAGAGTAAATTGCTGGTTCGATTTTAGCATACCGCGTATTTATCATAACTGCCAGTGATTATTGACCATATGGTCAGGATTTTTTGTCATTGGAAAGTATTTACCCAATATTAGTAACGATAATAACACCTATTTTTACACTATAATTGTTTATATGGACATCTAATCATGCTAGCACCCCAAGATCAGTTGACTGAGCTGGTACGTACGCTTGAGACTCAGCAGCATGTTTTTGCTACTGACCCACTTCTCATCACTGAAAAGCTGCAAGGGGAAGACGGCAAACCTCTGCAAAAGTTGCACCGCCGTGCCTCACGCATCGATAGTAATGGTGCGCTGGCACGAGTACTCGGTAAGATTGATGGTCGTATTAAAGGCATCATGGCGGTCATGAGCGTGGTCTGGTGTGTATCTGGTTTTTTGGGGTTGTTTACCCTTTTACAGACCAATGTCGTTAATTTCTTTTATGTGTTGGTCTGCTTATTAGGTTTTCATACGATCATGCTGTTAGGCTGGCTGGTGATGACTTTGATTAATCAAGGGAAGCATTCATCAAATTGGTTTGCCAGTTTTGTGAGCCCCAGTTATCTAATCCGTGGAAAAGATGATGTGACTAAGGCAGCAGTCGATTTATACGAACGTCAATTACAACACAGTGGGATGCGCTGGTATTTGGGACGATTTAGCCACCAGTTATGGCTTGCTACATTGACTGGTATGCTGCTGGCGATTATTTTTTTATTGATTGTGCGTCAGTATAGCTTTAGCTGGGAGTCCACATTATTATCAGATCAGGCGCTAATTACCCTCACCCAAGTACTCGGCTGGTTGCCAAGCATAGTTGGGTTTACGGTGCCAGACAGTACTGCTATCGTACAGAGCCGCTTGGTGACGGATGCGATGCCGTTAACTGTCGCGCGGCAATGGGCAGGCTTGTTGGTAGGTAGCTTGCTGATGTACGGCATTGTACCGCGAGCGATTGCTTGGGCGTTTTGTGCATTGATGTTCCGTCGTAAAAAAATGCGTTTGGATATCAAACTACCTTATTATCAAAAGATTTTAAATTTTTGGCAGCGTCATGTGGTTGATGCTGATGATTTTAATGAAGCACCTGCGCCTATCGCACCCAAAGCGACTGTCAGCGTCGGCAAGAAACTGGTAGCGTTACTTGAATATCCATCAGAGCAGAATAACTGGTGGCAGTTGGGTCTTGATACCGAGATGAATAACCATAGCGAGATTGAAGACTTTGGCATCCTTGATGACCGTGATGATTTGGCACGGCTGATAACTTATTTAGAAGGTCATCCGGTACAAGTGTTACTCGGCATTCACAGCAAAGCGTTGCCTGACCGTGGCACATTGCGTAAACTCGATCAAATTGCTAGTCACGCAAAAGACGGACTTATTGTACAGCTGCTTAGTGATAACCGTATTACTAAGGATGTTATTGATAATAATATGGTTACGGATGAATTGGGTTCAGCTCAAGCACAAGAGCAGTACTTAGCGAAAAAGGATGTTCGTTATCAACAATGGCAAACCGCCCTTGCCGCCCGAAAAATCGGTTTAGTTCGCCTTAGCGACAATGCGTAATTAACAATCCTTATAGGTATTAATACCGATACTCAACCAGATTGTTTTGATAATTTGTCATAATCAGCTAAGACATTTCTTGGATATTAATAATAACGATAAGATTTTATTATGAATAACGATGATAACAATCAAAATAATGCTCGGAGCGGTAGTCATGCTGATAGCCTTTTTGCGGATAAAGCTTATCCTGCTGATGCAACAAACCCACCAATGCCTCAGAATCAAGAAAACCACCAATCAGATCAAGTCATTGTTAATAACGAGGAACTGTCTTTAAGCAAACAAGCAGCGCCCATTAATACACCCCCTCATAAAAAAACAATTGCCAGTGGCGAAGCGCTTAAATTAGCAGTCGTTGGTCATACTAATACCGGTAAAACCTCACTATTACGCACGCTACTACGCGATGTATATTTTGGTGAAGTTAAAAATGAGGCCGCAACCACACGCCATGTAGAGCAAGCCCAGCTAACGGATAGCCAAACTGGTGAGGTTCTGGTGGCGTTATATGATACACCTGGTCTAGAAGATGCATCAGGGTTGATGGATTGGCTTGAAGACAATACGGCCAGTCGCCGGGATGGTATTGAACGCCTACAACAGTTTTTGGCCGCAGATATCGCTCAAAGCAACGGTAGTGATGTTTCGTATAATAGTCGCTCGAGTAAAGATAATCCACCAGGCTATGACTCGCAGAATTACGACTATAGCCAAGAAGCCAAAGTTATCCGTCAGCTGCTGGCTAGCGATATGGCAATCTACGTCGTCGATGCGCGTGAACCAGTATTGGGCAAATATAAAGACGAGTTAGCTATCTTATCTTGGGCCGCGATACCCGTTATGCCAGTGTTTAACTTCACGGACAGTCAGGATGCCAATATCGATGAATGGCAGACCATGCTGGCAAGACGTAATCTGCACATCTCTACGCGCTTCGATTCAGTTGCTTTCGAGTTTGAGGATGAGATGCGTCTGTGGCAAAACCTTGCCACCATGTTGACTCATTCTGAGCTGCTTGAACAGTTAATGGTGCGCCGGACTGAAAACTGGGAACAGCTGTATGACGAGGCGCATATTATCATCGCTGACTTTTTGCTCAATGTGGCCGCTTTCGTCCGTGATATTAATGAAGATGACGATCCGTTGCCTGTATTAGAGCAAATGCAAGAGGCTGTTAGGCAAAGCGAACGTACAATGCAAAACAACTTATTCAATTTATATAAATTTTATGATAATGCAGTAGCAGCAACACCGCTTGAGCTAAAAGCGTACCAACAAGATCCCTTTGACCCTGAACTGCTCAAAAGTTACGGTATTCGCACGACGTCTGGTGCGGCAGCTGGTGCATTATTAGGGTTAGGTATTGATGCAGCCGCGCTAGGCACTACCTTAGGCTTGGGCGCTGCCATTGGTGGTATTGCAGGCGGGTTACTATCTAATACCAGCAGTATCGCCGATAGAATTACCGGGGTAAAACGCTTATATATTGACCCTGCTACTTTGACTCTACTGGCTACTCGGGCAATCGATTTACTAACGGCGTTACGCCACCGTGGTCATGCTGCCACCGATGCTACCCAGCTGATTTATAATGGTGAGAAAGATAAGACTAAATCGGACACTGAAGGTGAGAGTTTAGTGACGTTATGGCCTGTACATAAACTACCAAGTGAGTTAAAAAAAGCGCGTGGTAAACCGCAATGGTCATCACTCAGTAGCGGTAAGTCCGAACAAGCTCAGCTACTACGTGCAGATATGGCATGGGCGCTGGCAAGTAAGCTCCAAGCACATAAATAATAGCAACGAGTGTTCTTAATCTGAACAAAATTTTTAAATGGGCCGCAAATAAAAATACGCCCTAAGCACTTTTGAGTGAGTTGAATATATTAAGTGGCAATTAAACCTAAGGAAAATTAATGACATACTATTTTGGATTCGTCCCTTCAGATAAGTTAAAAGAGCTAATCATTGAGGCCGAGCAAGTCATCACATCAGATGAACAAGTAGACTACTACCCTTATCGCGATGCGTTAACCCATCAAACGGCGCGTGACCTTATCGACAACTTATTGGTTGGGTTGGTTGAGATTATTCCGAACCCTGAACGCCAGGCATCTATGCGTAAAGTTGTGGCTACGGTTGAACGGGCGACAGATACATTGTTAAATATCTTACTGGGTAAAGAAAATAATGAGGAAGTACTGCCAAGCTTTCATTTCTTAAGAGATCAAGCAACTTTTACTGATAATGAAGGTGTAAAACGTGTGGGTTTTAAGTTATCTGAAGCAGATGCTCAAACCATCAATAAAGGCTTTGCTGCTATTACCCCTGAACACGTAGATATGAAGATATTCAAAACAGCGCTTGAAACAATGAATGAAGAGACCCTGACTCACTTTATCAGTCGCTATGCTGATACTCTCAAGTTAGGCATGATTAAACGTAAGTCTGTCCCAGTCGCTAAAGCTGCTATTGATAAAGGGATGGGTATGGCGCTGAATAAACTACTGCCTGACTTACCTGACAATTCATTGAATCGTTTAGCAAACTATTACCGTCCTTTCATCGTAGAAAAACCAGAATAAAACAAGAGTCTTTGGGTTTATTAGAAATGTAATGTTGGGCAAGTTTGCTAAAATTTGCTAAAATAGGCGGCACTTTTATCGAAGGCGCAACTCATGACCCAAATTAGTAACCAAGAAATCGAAAAAACCCTGCGTAACTCAGACTGCCTTATCAGCAGTATCGAAGTCGCCGCTGCTTATGAGCGCCTTGCCGCCCAGCTCAACTTACACTATGCTGGCTTGAATCCAATTGTTATGGTCGTTATGAACGGTGGACTTATTCCCGCTGGTCAATTACTGACTCATCTGACCTTCTACCATCGTATGCACTACATCCATGCGTCACGCTATCGTGATAACGAAGGTACTAATGATCTTGATTGGAAGTTTAAACCTGATGTCAGTATCGCTGGTGAACACGTATTGTTGATTGATGATATTTTTGATGAAGGCATTACTCTAAAAGCCATCGTTGAAGAGCTGGGTAAAGAAAAGCCATTATCTATTGAGTCTTGTGTACTACTTAACAAAGAACACGACCGTAAAGTTGCAGACTTTGCAGTGGATTTTGTGGGTATCAATGTCGCAGATCGTTATGTTTATGGCTGCGGTATGGATTTTCATGGTTACTTACGTCATCTGCCTGGTATCTACGCTATCAAAGAAGACAAAGTTTAAATCTACGGATTTGAATTTAAAAAAAGCATCCGTTTGGATGCTTTTTTCTTTTTTGGTGAAATGTTCATACTTTTACTCGTACAACTCTAGTATTTTTGCAGACGGCAATACGCGTGTATCGGCAACGGTAAAGAAGTAATCCAGTTGCCAATTTTGGGTTCTTATGGCGGTCTTACTAGTTGGTTTGTCCCAGCTAGGATAAACCCTTATCCCCATCTTACCTTTGGTAGAATGAGATTTAAGAATATTGTTTTTAAGTAGAATATCTTTTGGGAAAACAAACTGTCCAAGTGTATTATCATCTTTAAAGGTAGTTATAACTAATAAATCTGGTGATTCATTATACTGAAAAGGTTGGTTAGCACCTTCATCATCTTTTTCCCAGAAAGTAACAAACTGCCCTACTTTGCTAGGTGTTTGTTTGGCAACTCTAAATCGAACGGTTCTAATCGCTGATTTACAGGATAACTCAAACCTACCAGCTGCGTATTCTGAATTTTGCTTCTCCTCTACAGCCGAAGCTGCAGTCAACTGATTAGGCTTGTATATGAATTCATTTATATACTCTAGCACAGTAGAAAAAACATGCATTTTAATCCTTTTTCTATCTTTCTTTTTAAGACTTATCTATCAGTCTTTCAAACTGTAAACTTAGCCCAGTTTGACGCATCGTTGGCGTTGATAATGCGCGGGTGAATGCAGATGCTGTACTAAAAATAGAAACCTGCTTTTTAGCACGTGTTACAGCGGTATATATTAACTCTTGACTCAGCAAGCGCGCATTATTATCGTCAAAGCTGATAGCCACATGATCAAACTCTGACCCTTGCGATTTATGGATAGTCATCGCATAAGCAGTCGCAATCATCTCATCACTTAGCATATTAATATTAATACCTTGCTTTTTGTTTTCAAAAAATACTTGCAAACGTCCTTTCTCAGTTTGCAAACAAATACCAATATCGCCATTAAATAGCCCTAGTTCATAATTGTTTTGTAGAACCATCACTGGACGACCGTGATACCAAGGTGATTTTGATAGTGGTAATTTTAGTTGGGTTTTGTGCTGCTCACTTAAGTAGCTATTAATTTTATGATCGCCACAACGTCCATGATGTCCAGCCGTTAATACTCGAAACTGATTTAATATGTTTATAAGTTCAACAAAGTTATTAAGGTATTCCTTTGTTGGTATAGATTTCGCTTTTTTTATTTTTGTTAGTATTTTTTGGGTTTTTTTAAAGTATTGAAAGTATTTATTTGAGATTTCTTTTAAGAATTTATAATTGCTTAGGCTATTTTTCATCTTATCAGTTGTTATACTATTATTAATATCTTCATCCGTCGTAGTAGATGTTTCTAAATGATAAAAATCTAAGGTGTCGTCGTCTTGAAGGAGCTGCCAAACGGCTGACATATTGCGAGCGCTTATTTGGTCTTCATCGGCTTGGTTAATCAATTTGGCAAGCTTGCCTATACCTGAATCTTCTGTAAAACGCCGACTGGCTACTAAGCACTGATGTACGTCCTGTAGCACAGGTATACGGCACAAATCTGCCAGTACCGCCCCTGCATCGACTGCTGCCAGTTGGTTGGCATCACCAAGTAGTATCAACCGCGCATTGGGCTTAATAGCACTCACTAAATGATTGGCCAACTCCACCCCAAGCATAGAAGCTTCATCAACGATGATAATGTCTTCACTGAGCGGATTGTCTTTATTGTAGCGAGGGCGACCACCCCGCCCGATGCCAAGCAAGCGGTGAATGGTCTTCGCTTCTGGTAGCTGTATAGAGACGCCGGCTTGCTGTATAGCGTCCTGTAATGATTCCTGCATGCGCTGAGCAGCTTTACCCGTTGGAGCTGCCAATGCTAAATTGGCTTTTGACTCGTGGCTTTCATTGTCTTCAGCGCTCTCTGGCTGCAGTGCCATGACTAGCTGGGCTACGGTAAAGGTCTTACCGGTCCCTGGCCCACCGGTGATGATACTGAACGCCGATCGGTTTGCCATATGGATAGCATCCTGTTGTTCGGTATTTAATAGCGGGTTGAGCGTTATTGGTAATTCTATAAGAGCTTGGTCTTTGATACGCATAACATGCTGTGCCAATGCGTATTCTGCTTGCCAAGTACGATGCAGCCATAAGGTAGTTTTGGTTATGTTGTTATTTGAGGTTTTGTCCATTTGAAAAATAATTGGGCTGGCAATTTCACTTTCCTCTTTTTTAGTATTGGTAAATAGTGTGTTTTTTTCTAATAGCTGGATAAATTTGCTTAGGCTATTTTCTATTGAAGTAGAACTCTTTGCTATGTCTACCAAAGCTTTATAAAGCTCGGCGCATACTTTGTGGCGTTGTCCTAATACCTGCCTCTCATACACTGGCAATGTTGATTGACGCATTGCCGTAACCCATATTAATTCGTTTTCTAATAGCTCAGTAACCGATATATCCGGCGTCGCACTCACTAATGCCGACCATAGTGGCTGTAATAAAGGTTGCAGTAACTGTTGCTGCCAAGCAAATAAGCCAGTATCTATATTAAGTGTATTATTGCTTGCTTTATCATTAGATACATCGAGTACCAATACGGTATGCCCTTCTTCTAAGCGCTGTATCAGCACTTCAAATAATACCTCAAACAACCAGCCTTGTGCGTCTTTAGCCTGCTCAGACGTATTAAGTACCAACTGACTCTGATAAGCCACTTGCGTTTGTGCGCGTCGCTGCAATAGATACTGGCTAACAGTCGTCGCCCAGCTACTGCCGATATCATTACTCATAATATTTTGATCATTAGTCTTGTGACCCGCGTTGGTTGTTTTCTCTTGCTTGATACCGCTAGCTGTACTTTTAATGTCACTCATTATCTATCCATTTTTATCATTGTTTTAATCTGTTAATCGGCTAGACACTGGGGCTACCGAACATCTCATCCAATGCGTTGACCAGCTCAAACGGTATTTGCCACTGAATACGTCCGTAGTTCTCTCTACCTGTTGAGTCAATACCACGCAAAAATACATATTCTACAGCGCCTAAATATTGCATCTCATTGCCTTCATAGTTTTTTAGACGTAAACGTAAAAAACGATGCAATGCCACTTGATAAATGGCGGCTTGTAACCAGTAGCCTGCTTTATTCATGGCTGCACTTAGATTGTCGCCATTATAATTGCTTAGGCTATTTCCTAAATAGTTACTTTTATAATCAACTACATAAAACTTGCCAGCGCACTCGTATACAAGATCAATCTCACCACGTAAATAACGATAAATATGGTTAGAAAACTGCGGGGAAAGCTCAATGTGTTTTTCTGGCTCGTCGGGTAAATACTGTGTAAATATTTGATTGATATGTTCAGGCGTAAAATCTTCTGACAGCCCCATATTAAAGCCAAGCTCTGCAATACGCTGCCTAGCCGGTATTTCCTGCAAAGCCTGACCAGAGGCTAATAACGGTGCTGCCAACACATCTTCTACCCATGATATTAATTGATCATGGGCAACACCTAACTGACGGGCTTCATCTGACTCTGACTGAACACCATCGGCACCCAACTCTAAAGACATCGTATTGTCTGGCTGTAGGCGTTGTTGCGAAGTGGCGCTGGCATAGCTTATCGGCAACTGATACTGACGAATGCTTTGATCAATAATCACTGACCATTTGCTGTTATCTGTAAAGTCTATCCTTTCAAAAACTTCATGCAAAAATGTACCAGCATTAGCACCTTTGACAAAACGAAATCGAATGTCATCGCTGGTGATTGGATTAATAGCATTACCGCCATTCTGTGAATCCTGCTGCGACTCGCTACCATCTAGATACTTAGATGCTAAGTTCATACTATCAGTCAGGTCTAAATCATCCTCTACCCCATCATCGAAAACAGCCAATGCTTGGCTCTGCTCATTCAGCTGACGCGATAGTGCGGTAAAGCTGGTCTTAGCCCAACCTTTAAATGAGTTGCGTTGTAACTGTGCATACGCACCTTGATAATCGATGCGTAACCCCGTATCAGCAATCAAAGTAGGTTCATTAATATCGGATTTCTTAGAAGCTTTGCTATTCACAACCTCTTCGGCAGCGGGCTCAACAGCGGCATATTCTAGCCAGCCAATATAGGGCTTTAGTCTGTCTGGTAGTACAAACTTATGATCTTCACAGCTTAGCCATTGTAAGCTTGGCTTACGCTCAGCATCCGTTTTATTATAGCTGTCCTTGAGTACCATATATAACTGCTCACTGGCACGTGTAAAGGCAACGTAACCCAGCCGTCTGAGCTCTTCATAGTTTTCAGTGGTTTCAAATTGGGCGTAATAGTCTGTGGGTGTTTCACCCTTAGCAGACTTACTATGCGGCTTGCCTTTACTGGCAGATAAACAGCGCTCTGTCTTATCTGCCTCAATGTCATGAACGTCATGGTCGTATAAAAACAAATTATGATTGCTACGACCACCAGCTTTGGGACTGGCGCCATCCATACCAACGACATAGACAATTGGGAACTCAAGCCCTTTAGACTTATGAATGGTCATCAGCTGCACACCTGACTCAGTCGGTAATGGCTGCTGCTGTGCCCATTCAGGCGTGCGACTGCTATGCATGTTCTTCTTATACCATGCCAGTAGCTCATACTCTCCGATATGCATGCCGTGCTGCGCCAAAATGTCGAGCAAATGACGCAAATCCATCAAATAGCGCGCACCGTCTTCTAGGTCAGCTAGACCGACCCAAACGTTTTGATTCTTTGCTTGTCTATCAGCTTGTCGAGTATTTTGGCTAACCATAGGATTGCGACCAAACAGGTAATGCAATGCCGATAAAATCCCGTTGTGCTGCCAATATGATGCGGCGGTCTTTAAGTACAGCTGGAAGTCTTGATAACGCTGTTTTAATTCTGCTTGCTCTGTATCTATTTCTTTTTCTATGCTCGCTCTGTCATCTTCTATCTCTGCTTGGTCAGCATCAGCTTCATCACTTGACATCAATACCTGTACGTCATTCAAACTCATCTGATAAAAGTTACTGGTCAATACACGATTAATGATGTCTCGGCGATGGGGCCGTAGCATTGCTTCTAATAAAGCCGCCAAATCAGCGGCGATAGGCGTATCAAAGACGTTTTTTTCTGCAGTCTCTAAAGTCGGTACGCCAAGCTTACTGAGCATGACCTCGACTTGTTTTAGCTCATGCTTACGTCGTCCCAATACGCCTATATCATTTGGTTTAATCGGTCGCCCTTCGATGGTTTGCTGACTTGCCAGCAACGCGGCGATATGTAAGGCAGTGAGCTCACACGCATCGTACTTGGCTTGTTTATCATACGGCAGATGAATCACACTAACAGGGCTGCTAGATAAAACATCCGAATTTGCTGATGACGCCTTTACTCGTCTTTCTGCAGATATTTGCCATGAGAGTCGCGGATTGGTATTTGCCGCTGTAATATGCTGGTAGTAGATACTCTTACCCAACTGCGCTAACTGACTGGCTTTGTCAAAACCAACATCTTGTGAATCCGCTACAGGAGCTGGTCTACCAAACCAATGGTTTAAGGCGGTAATCAAACGCTCATTAGAGCGCCGATTGATATCCAAGCTCATAATAGTATCTTTAGCAAACTTGGCTTTCATGGCGTTATAGTTGGCAACATCACCACCACGAAAACCATAAATCGCTTGTTTTGGATCACCGACGAGCAATAAGAAGCCGCGACTGCCTCTTTGATTAGCATTATCTTTATTACTGTCAGCATTTTTAGACAAGTAAATGCGCTCAATCATGCGCGCTTGCTCACCATTGATATCTTGCGACTCATCAATCAAGGCCACAGGATAATGATGACGAATATAACGTGCCAGCCGCTCACCTTGCTTACCTGCTAGCGCTTGATTTAGGCGTACCATTTGTAAGGCAAAAGTCGTCTCACGGCGTGCTTCTAATATCGATGGGAGTTTTTGGCGCACCTTCAATGCGATGTCACGATTAAGGTTTTCTATAAGCGCGTCAAGATACATCTCTATCTGATTGGCATATTCTTGTATCGCTCTTAATGCCTGCATGCTTTCAAGATTAATAAAAGCAAGACGCTGCTCTTCTTTACCTGTATTAAAGCCTTTACCGCCATCATCCTTACTCAAAAAAACATAAGGCACTGCCTCATAAAACTTTTGCGCATCTTCATCTAAATTGGCAAAGAAAGCGTTATCATACTGTTCGACAGCAGACCTGATACTGAATATCGTCTCTGCTCTTGTGCCAATGCTAGCTCGGGCATTGAAGCCTTGTGCTTTACGATAATCTTTATCAAAATACGGTTCGATATCCTTTAAGTCACACTGCTTAAAAGCTTCTAGTGCCTGCTGATAAGCAACAAAGTCTATCTCCTCACCCATTTCGACATCTTCGATGGGCGTTGAGATAAATTGGAGTGATTTTTGGGCAACGCCAATATGATCGGCAGGCGCCGTCAAGCGGTTGGTATGCTGCAATAATTGATAAATCTCAGGCTGGTGGTTATACAAATAGCTGTGATGGGCACGTACAGCATCATGAATAATGCTTTCTATCACTATCTGCTCTTGGTCGCTGATTTGCATGCCTTGCTGGTGCCCGGTCTCAGCACTATACTCAGACAGCCATTTTTGTGACAAGCTATCTAAAGTACCAACAAACAGCTTATCGAGTGTGGTTAGCACCAGAGCGCAGCGTCTCATGGCATCAGCCAATGGGTAATCTTCGGTATGGTCTAATAGATAGGTCAACAAGTAACTATTGATAGGGTCAGCCATTAGATCTGCATTACCTGACAACTGAGCCTTTTTTTCTAACCACTCTTTACGTAGCTGCCTTTGCTCTGGGCTTACTTTTTTGTCCGCTGGCTTTTTATCCAACGACTCTTTGATTAATGATTCTTTGATTAATAACTCTTGGTCTAACGGCTCTGCATTCGCCGCTCGAGTATCATTTTTAGTATGAGTTACCGTAAGCTGCGGGTAGAGAATGTGATGAGTCTCTGGATTTGCCTGGACGTTATTGAGCCACTGTAAAAGCTGATAAAAATCAACCAAACGGTCGTGGATACGCTGGCGCATCTCAGCAGCAGCGGCACGAGTAAAGGTGGTGGCAATAATATGCTCAGGCGCACGTTTGGCTTCGATTAATAATCGCAGCACAATACCGGTTAAGGTCCATGTCTTACCTGTACCTGCCGACGCTTCTATCAGATACTGACCGTTTAATTTGATACGAATCGCAGGTGGTTCTTCCGACTTATTAGCATTGTTTTGAGTTAAATCATTCGCTAAATTAGCAGGGCTAGTATGGCCATAATCATTATTATAATCCCCACTATAGGTATGACCGACATTCTCTAAGTCATGAGCAGTATTGTTAGCGTTGTTATATTGATCCATAAAAAATCACTTGTTCAAAATCTTACTATTAACATCATTATTATTTACTAATAAAAACAGACTGCCTTATAGCGCTTGTAAGGATTCATCCATTGCACCAAATAAAGGCTGGGCTAATGCTGGCAGAGCGTCTTTTAATTTAGTAAAGGCGTCTTGCTTATAAAGGATATATTGCCATATCTCATGCTGTGAGCAGCTATCATATATAACGTCGCTGTTATAACTTGGCCATAACCAATTTTCAAAATCACTGGGTTTAGGCTGATAATCTAAATCTTTTGCTTTGGCATCATTGACCTTGTCAAGGTAAGAAAGCGCATGAACAGGTAATACAGTCATGGGTATCTTGCCAGCCATATGCGCAAACCTCACCCATTTAAGAAGCTCAGCCAAGGCAATGTCATAGGCAATAGGTGCAAGCTCAAACGTGGTTTTTCCCTTGAATTTCTTGTACTCATCGCTGCCTTTATTAAAACGCCAAATGCTTCTACCATCGCCAGCAGCAACTTGCACCTCGGTAGTACGCCGCGCGACCTGCCAGTAGACATGTGACAACCAAAAGCGCAGTAAATACTGGGTACGCGCACTATTGGGCAAGATGTTTAGCCACAGCTCAGGTGAGGAGGAGCCGTCTTCCGAGTTATAATTAGTAGTAAGCGCCTCTACTGGTATCATACCTTTCACTTGCAGCCTCCCTTGCAGATTGATATCTGGTGCGGCAACCGTGGTCATAATCTCAGTACAAGGAGTTAGTAGGGCATTATTACCACTACGATGAGTATCTATACCTAATGCTGATAGTTGTTCGGCAAACTCTCGACACTGCTGTTGTAATTTAAGCTGTTGATACTGCAGAGTTGACTGACGTGCCACACCAGCTGGCATCACTGGATCGTATAATAGCTTGCTTACAGAGTGCGTGGTGTGATTGTCTGCGCTGCTACCTTCAACGTCACTGTCTTTATTTAACTCATCGAGTAGCTGCTTATTTACCTCATAAGCGCTTAGGCCTGACAACGATAATGGCTCTTGGTGCACCATCTCATCTTCAGGCAATACCACATGTACTTGCTGTTCTCGTAAAAAATGCTTAGCGGGATGACGCACTTGGTAGTGCAGATACTGCATATCTACTTGGCTGATTTCAAAGCGCTCATCTATCCCTTGTACAGTTGCATTGTCTAATACATTGTCTAATACAATACGCTGAGCAATATTGGCATAGTCCTCTTGACTGGGCAGATTAACTTTAACAGTTGATATGGCACCGTCATCTTGAGACTGCAAACGCTCAAACACTTCATGCCACACCCGTGCTGGAGCATTGGTACTTTGCTGATAGGCTTTTTCTTTTTGCATAGCACGCGTAAGTAAGTTTATTAGTGCTTGACCAGCATCTTCATCAGCCGTTGAGCCAGATGAAACACCATCAAATGAACCACTCGCTGCTTGCTCATTAAGCGTTTCTGACTGCACAAACACTTCTTGGGCAAAGGGTAGCGCTGGATGATGAGTGACCAACCACTGCTCGATAAGCTTGGGCAGGTAACGCTGTACTTGCGCTGCCAATGCTGATTGTTGCTCTTCAATAATCGTTGATGATTGATTTTTAAGTTGTTCGGTTTTTAAAGGGTCCCACTGCCACTGAACCTCACCTTTTAAAAACTGTAGTAACTCACTCACTGGGTTGGCGGGTAAGTGTTCGTGAGTATCGGTAAGACGCTGGCCATTATAAAAAATCCAGCAGGCATTGCGAGCACACAGCAGCGCATCTAAAAACGCGCCATTATCGTCATCTTCACTAAATCTATCACCGCGACGTGCCAGCCCAGATTTCATCAAATCATAACGGTTGTCATGGTCACGATTGGGAAACTCCGCCAAGTCCATATTGAGCATAACAACCAACCCAAACGGTACGTTACGCAGTGCACCAAAACGCCCGAAGGTAATCACGCCTGTCGGTTCCGCACTGACCTGCTGACTCTCAAGTTCGTCTTCAATACTATCGAGCATAAAGCTGAGCTTTAAAGGCAAATTACTGACTTGCGATAGTTTTGATTCAACTTGGCTGGCTTCAAGTTCTAATGGAGTCGCTGTACTATCTATCGTCGTAGAATTCATATCCTCAGCATGATAGCGCTGATAATGACGGTTGGCGCGCAAACTACTCTTAAAACCATTCATCGCATTAAAAATAGCACGCATCGGACGCGTCTGATCAAGGACACCAAAGTACGGATGAATAATATGGTTCTCAATATTATTGAGCCAATTCTCAGCATTATAGCGGGCTTGAAACTCGTAACGGCAATGATGTAAGCCGCTATAGACACGACATAGTGCTTCAATAATCGCAGCATCCGCCAAGCTGATGGCAGATATGGGCACGGTTTTTTCTGCCAGTACATTATCTTGCCAATGTTCAGGATACAGACAATCGCTGATACTCGCTTCTGGCATGATCAAACCTAGCGCGACTTTATCCAAAGCATGGGCAAAGCTAAAGCGGTAATCATAGTCATCTGTATCAAGTGTTTGCTGCAAGTGAGCTTCATCAAAGCCACGTACAAATCCTGCTTGTTCTAATAAGTCACAGGCTCGGCTCATCTGCTCATGCGTTAAGCCAAGGCTTTCATAAAGTGGTGGCAGCATCAGCCAATCAAAAACTTCAGCCGCTTCAAAACGTGCGCTTTCACTGCCTAATAACCCATAAAAGCCGCGTATTGCTTCCCATAGCTGGCGAATCGACTTATCAACCACACCCGTGACTTTAGCCGGTAGCGTCAGACCATCCTGCCCTTCTCCATTAACAAACACTGAGTTAATCAGCTCGTGATGACGATCGACATCAGGGAGAAGTACAACGATATCAGACAAATGGCGTGTGCTACCATCTTCATTTGCCTCGTTTAGCCAGCGTCCAATCATGCCGCGCAGCACTTCAAGCTGGCGCTGTAAATTATGGCAAGAATGAATACTTAGGCTATTATCGTATTGCGAGAGTTGCCAATGACGCGGCTGCTCATAGCGTTTGCCTTTTAGAGTATTGTCGCTAAACCATAAGTCGGAATCATTACTATTACCTAGGCTATTATTATCGTTAATAGCTTTATTTTCTGAAGCGTTATGACTATCCGATTGCACTTGCGTACCAAGCGCGGCACTTAAGCGCCCAGCAGTGGTTTTTTGTGTCGCGCTTTCATCGAGCATCAATACATCTTGCTGCAAGTGCGCAAGCAGGCTTAAGGGCTGTCCGGATTGAGTTCTTTCTGCCTGCGGATAATCGACATCAAACTTATCTTGCCAATCGAGCTTAAAGTTATCTGACTCTTCATTACCTGATAAGCTCGCCAGCATGGCAAAAGTCTCACGCGATTGCTTACCCAAACGTGACAATAGCGTGTGCCCATAATCTCGTAAAAACACACTGTCAGGGTTGATCACTTGCTGACGTTGTAACCACTGCTTATCAACGATATCTGCCCAAAACAGTTGCGACGGATTGTAATGTAATAAAGTGATATCAAGGTAAGTTGATAAACGTTGCAAGAAATTGAGCTCGTTTTGGGGTAATTGCTGAATGGTAAAAATATGCAGTTGCGTTGGCAGTATCGCCTTGATATCTACCCCGCTATTGGCTTTATCTTTGGCCATAATTTGCCAGAAACGCGTCTCAATCGAGGCGCGATGCTCATATACCGAGGCAAATAACAAACGCCATAAGTGACGTTGGGCGACTTCAAGCTCCGTATAATGCGCCACCAACCAATCAGGCGTGATGCCAGCGTATTTATCAAACTCCATCGTTAGCTTGTCTTTTTCGGCCACAAGCAGCTCTACATCAACCGATTTATTATCAGACCATAACGTCAACCAATCCTCACGATGGGTCAAATAACGGCTGAATACTCGTGAAAAGTCTGTCGCTAATGACCACAACCGCACATCTTGCTGACTACGATCTGCTTCTTCATCCAGTAATGCCGATAATAATGGGTATAAAGGGTGCTTATCATCCGCCATAATTTGTGCTTGATAATAAGTGAAGTAACCAAACAGTCGCCATTGCATCACAGCCCCAGTCAATACCGCTACTTCTGGCACGGTCAAAACCTCTTGCGAACGTTGATTGGCTTCTAACCAAACATTGTGCTCAGCCAATACCTTTTGCATCAACGTCCATTGATACTGCCCCCAAAACTTTGTGGTAACCAAGGTGCTAATGCCTGCTTGGCTGGCAATGGATTTATCTAACCAATCGCCCAGCACCATCGATGGCACAATGACAATAAACTCTTCAAATATAGGCAGGTTTTTAGATTGATAAGCGTTAAGTAACTGCTCAACTAGGTGCTCGGTGCGGTGCGACTGAATAATGGTAAACATAAATAGTGATCTGATTAATGGTCTGATTGAGGTAGTGAAAGAGTGTCATCAATAAATATTGGTTTGATAAATTAAAAATTAGTAAAACTCATCTATGCACATGCGCTATAAATAAAAAAGACGACAGACAACACTGAGCAATCCATGTTTCGCGGTCGTGACTGCTATGCGTTTCTGCTAGGATAATGAATCTAAGTCTGTAATAGCAATGATAAGCGGTGCTCCCCCTTCAATAACAATTATCAGTGTGCCACCGATAAGAATCGTTTACTAGTATAGATACTAGCATGACAATACCTTGCGACAATTACTGTCGTCTTGATTCATCATTTAAAAAAACAGTGACGATTTTTATTTAACCATTGCCTCTTTTTTATTCTTTTATCAACGAGATACTTAAACACTATGCCCTTGCGTCCCATTGATGCCATCTTTGTTCATCCGAAACGACGTTTATATGTTGTATACTATCGTGGTGAGCTGTGGCAATTGCCACGTATGAAAATCGATGATCGATCATGGCAAAACAGAAAGCCTTATACGGATGATAGCAGTGGACTCTACCTCAGTATTCACCAAGCCATTAGCGATCCTGTTTTAGCACAGAAATTACGGACGTTGAACCTGCCTGCCGCCGTACGTGGCAGCACGTTACCTCGGTTTGAGGCATGGTGGGAAGCACATGGTTTTAAATGGCTCAAAGACAAGCTGACGACCAATCAATCGCCCTTAGCAGCGCATCAAGCGGCAAAAGCGATTGACATTCAACCTATCTCGCCCTCAAACTACCCAGCTACTCCTATAAATAACAATGATACCAATAATCGTAAAAGTGCTAAGCAAAAAGCCATGCCTGTCGCAACCGGCGCAACCGATATTTTTGCAGATATGCTGGCAGATTTAGCCGATGAAGTCTTGCATCGAAAGTTGTAAAGCAAGCTCTAGCTCTAATACAATAACTGACTCCCATATCAAGTAAACCAAAAAAAGAACGGTAATATATGAAAGACTACAAGCTGCTACTGGCTGGGCTAATTTTACTACTATTAGTAATCTTTATCGCTATCTTTACTTGGTTATGGAGTAGCAATCGTAAAAATGCAGATCCGTTACCTATTATGGCGAGTGAAAATGACAGTGCAACTGCTGGAATGAACGATGATAAAAGCACCGACTCTAAAAGCACCCTACATATTCAAGCGGAAGAAAACCTACAAGGTCCGTTGGATGATGTAATCGTCGGTTTCGAATCTCGTTATCCTCATGTGGACGTTATAACAAACTATGTAGCCTCTACTGCCCTTTTGACATTATCAAGTGATGCTTTCACTAATAATGAGCGCTCTGAGTTTCTGGTTAGTACAGACATGATTATCGCTGACGGCAACCTATCTACTGAACGTCTTGCACCACTACAAACAAAGCTAACAGCCGCTCAAGATAAAAACCATCAAACCAAAGCAAATAACAATGACCGTGCTGCCGAGGGCTCTACTGTTGATGAAAGTAATAGTGATATCAATGATAAGACGCAGGATACCGAGCGCGATAACACAGAATCTCGTACCCTAAACTCTTTCAACTATGCTTTGAAGGACGAACAAGCACTGGAAGGTGTTATTCTGACAGACAATACTATCGCCGTTAATTTTCGCAACTTTCTCCTTTCAAGTACAGGACAAAGCATATTGAAAAAGTATAATTACCATAATATTGATGGCTACCAAAACAGTGTAGATGACCTATTTAATCCGACATCACGTACAAAAAAAGCACCAGATGATGACTCAGTCAATATCGCTGATGCCCTGAGCAATGGTAAGTAAACCAAAACCTCTTTATTTATTTATCTATTACTGATTGCTTTTATAAGTGCTTTTTTTTACAATAGCACTCCATTATGCGCCTATAGCTCAACAGGATAGAGCAGTTGCCTCCTAAGCGATCGATCCGAGTTCGAGTCTTGGTGGGCGCGCCAATCATTGTATTTATACATAACCTCGCATTACCTCAAGCCCTTTAAACCCATGTCATACCTAGTTTTTAGTCTTTGTTAAATAATTGTCATTATCTACTACAGGCTTTTATCAGCTTAGCCTTTTACCGCGTTTTTTGACTGTTGCTTATCATGAGCGGTGAGAGTATGAGAGTCTGTAGGACGGGAGCTAATATCAGCCTCATGATGGCCATAGTTTTGAGTTTGCGTGTATTTACTCAGCGGGTCGGTTTCAGAGAGACCATCAGCAAATAAGCTTAAGATATTGCGGCGTTTGATATTGAGCTGATTAAGAATGAAGTTGGTGACAAAATCATTGGCAGGGTTGTGTATGGTTTCAGCGGGTTCAGCAAATTGCGCCACCTTGCCTTCTGATAGCAGTAGGATACGATCCGATAACGTCATCGCCTCTTCGGGGTCATGGGTGACGATCAAGGTAGTCAGCTGATAGCGCACGGCAATCTCACGAATGCGCGCTTTGACGGTTTCCTTAATTACTCCATCTAGTGCCGATAACGGCTCGTCTAATAACAGTATCTTTGGCTTCATCACCAATGTACGTGCCAGCGCGACACGCTGCTTTTGACCACCAGATAACTGATGAATACGCTTATTTAGATGGGCTTTGATGTCGAGCAAGTCGACCAGTTCATCGACTTCTTGTTGTGTGCTCATATTCAGATTGTTACGCAGACCATATTCGATATTTTGTTTGACACTCAGGTTGGGGAATAACGCATAGTCCTGAAAGACGATATTAAAGCCTCTTTGCCTCATGGAGACGCGGGTAATGTCCTCGCCGTTATAGGCGATGCGGCCGCCATTGATGTCGGTCAACCCCAAAATCATATGCAATAAAGTGGTCTTACCACAGCCAGATGGCCCTAAGATGGACACTATCTCACCCTTATTTATCCTGAGTGAAAGATCCTCAAATATTACCTTGTCCTCATATTTTTTTGTCACTTGTCTCAGCTCTAACATATTCACTCACCTAGTCACTTACTGTCTATTTAAATGACTGTCTATTTAATCGTCATTTATTAAATTACTTGTCTTGTGCAGCTCAGCAGTGTATCGGTCAGTTATGACACTTCGATGAAAAAGCCTTGATAATAATCTCAATAAGGGCAGTATTTACATTACCGCTTTATTATTGTTCTCTTTTTTTTGACAAAAAAATAGCGCCCTTGTAGGCGCTATTTTTAGATAGTAATAACAAGAGATATTGAAGACTCAAACAGTATCGGTGGCTAGATTTTTAAAACTAGCGTAAATCATCGACGACTGCCAACATCGCAACCAACGATGCCTCACCCAGCCTCATAGAACGCTCAGGCGACCAGCCTGTCACTGCATCAGGGCTATTATCATTGTCTTTAAAAGGCATCTCCAACGTATTGGCCAGACAATCGAAATGCTCGGCTACCCAATTGGTAGCGACGGTCATATTTGCGGTGCCTGGTGCGTCGATCTCATAGCCATATTCAGACTGAAAATCTGCACAAGCAAGCTTTAACACCTCTGAGAATCTATCACGCAAATGTGCCAGACGATCATTATAGCTTGGCGTACCCTGTGAGCCGGCTAAAAACACATATGGCAACGCTTCATCGCCGTGCACATCATAAAAGAGGTCAACGCCAGTCTCCTCCATCTTATTGATTACATAAAAGACCTCAGGGCTTTTGTCCAAGCTTGGGTTAAACCATTCGCGGTTTAAGTTGGTACCAGCAGCATTGGTCCGTAGATGTCCACGCACACTACCATCGGGGTTCATATTTGGCACGATATAGACATCGGCTTTTTCTAATAGCTGCTTGGCAGTGGCATTATCGCTGTCTAGCAACGCATATATCAGCCCCTCAACCAACCACTCTGCCATCGTCTCGCCGGGATGCTGGCGAGCGGTAATCCAAATGCTGTGTTTATGCGTTTCACTACTGCTATCACCATTACCGATTTTTACTAACGTCAAATCACGCTTATCAAGGGTCTCGCCCAGATGCTCCAACGCTACCAATGGGTGCGTTTGGACAGCCGCCAGCAGGTCTTGATGACGCTCATAACTGTATGGAGCAGAATAGGCAATTTGAATACTGTCATATTCCAAGTCTGCCACTATAGTCAACTTGCCGTCTTTATAAGTGGTAGGCAGACGGAACCAATACTCCCTATCATACGAAGCAACTGCTTGGTAGTTCTCCCACCCTGCAACGTATGAGGCCTCCCCTGCGTTGACGATATTTAAAGTGTACTGCTCACCTGCCTGACCTGTTAGGCGAAAATTAAACCACTGAAAAAATTCGCCCCCCTCGTCTGGTCGAATCGCCAATTGAATGTCGTCTTTATTTTGTGTATTGATAATATCGATATTACCTGCATCGAAATTTGCCGTGATATGCATAATTTATCCTTTATAAGTTTTATGACGGTGTTCAAACATGCAGAGCACCTTGACTTCCTCCCCTCCCTAAACGGAGGGGATTCCTACTAAAGACGGCCAAGCCCGACCGCGAGAATGTTTTTTGCTCCATTAACATCTCTATTATGGGTCGTTTTACAAGAACGACAAAACCACTCTCTTATACCAAGACCTTCTCTACCTTTCGGACTGTCTTGGCGGGAGCCGCAATTTGATCAGGTTTGGGTGCTGTACGCTTCATTGACTTCGATATAGTGGCAACCTGCGTTCGCGCATTTATAATCCAGTTGCCGCTTAATCTCAAACCAACCAGCATCATAGACGGATTTGGCCAGTTTGGATGAAGTGAATGATGTTGATTTAATCTTTCCAACAACGATTAGGCTGTTGGCTTTGACTAATTTATTGGTAAATTTATGGATTAAGTCTTGACGGGTGTTTTTAATCTTGGATTGTTTTTTGCGGTCAGCAAATATTGCAAAAGCAAGACGTTATCTGTCAAGCGACAACATATCATCACATTGCCTCAAAACGGCCAAACGATCTGGCTTTCGCTATATAGGTTATGGCAAAAATATTGAAATATGTGCCTGTTCTTTGTTTTCTTGAATGACTTGACTGTAGGCTACTATTTGATTGTTTGTCGTTTGGTTGGATAAGTACCACATTGTAGAAAAAATTGCCGTCAACAATGTGACCAACACAGCCACGATCACCCATAAGGGTGTCTCACTTGTCAAAGTATGTTTGATTTGATCAGGAATCGCCCAAAACGGAGAAAACTCGTTTTTATTACCACGTAAATGCTCAATCTCATCGCCTAGTCTAGAAATGAGATAGCGAATTTTTTCAGGGGCTTCTAACCGATACTTACCTTGAAAGCCAAGCAACATGGCATAATGATATACCTCTAATGATGCCAGTCTTTTCTCACCTTGCTCTCTCAGATGATCTAGGCGTTCAAAAAACTCATTACCTGCTACTTGCGAACCAAATAAATCTAACTGTAAAGGGTTTAGCTCCCATGCATTTTTTAAGGACTGAAACTCAGGCTCTTGTGAGGTCATGATGGTCTCATCAATTAAAGCACAATATGCATATTTTGCCTCATAGACATCCTCAGACAAAAACCCTTTTTTTCTTGCACTACTCTCAAACTTGTTCAAAAAATCATATATCTTTTGACGAAAACCTGTAGGCTCGTTACTAAAATAGCCATTGCGTAGCAAAAAAACCAAGTAAAACCCGTCATACATTATATCAATTAATGACTGACTACTGAGACGTTTGTCTAGACCATCTGTTGAAACAGTAGACGCAACCTCACCGGAGTCGAGCAAAGAAGGAACAGCTGGAGGGAATTGGTTTGTTGACATAGTGCTTTAGCCTTATAAAGTGTATCTGAATAATAGAGCTATCAAATGATAAAGTTAGGCTAAATAATAGCCATCAGTTCAATTTTTAGATCATCAAAACCATTGGGCACATAAATACAAATCGATTCAGATTTCATCATCTCATCATACAACTCTCCTGATGGCTCAATCATAAAATAACTAAAACCTGGCCTGACAGGTATGGCACTTGGCACTTGAGTAATATGAGAAATCGGCAATCCGGGCAATGCTGATAAGACTCGCTTTTCTACAGCATCAGGCGTGGCAACCTTAAAGCGTCTTGGGACCAAATTAATCAGCTCATGCATAGGTATAGAGGAACTGATTGACAAATAAAGCTGAGCACTGCGTGTGATCTTATCGCCGCTAAGCTCACCAGTATAGTAAGAAGGTCGGGTTTGCTGTAGTGGAATTGAGACAAAATTACTGGCAATAACGGTGTTTAGCAGCTCACGGATAATCGTGATAATACTCGTAAAAGCCTCATGAGCATTATCGTGCTGGTATTGTGGTAGGCTACTCACTTTATACAATGAACTAAATGTAGCAAGCTGACTGGCCACATTTAACAGTGCTTCATAGAGACGTTCTGGATGTAGCTTTGGCTGGTTATACAGATGGCTAAGCTGAGAGTAGGACGTATTGAGCGCATGCAACAACCAAAAAGAAGCAATATCAGCAGCACGAAACTCTAGCAAATCATTACTGGTCTGCCGATGGTGATCATATAAGGCAGTTGATTTAGTGTTTATCATGGTCATCAAGCGATACAGCTGACTGAGCAAAGCAGGGTTGCTCTTGATATGTAGACTTGGCACGATATAGTCGGAATCCACTTGATACATGCCTTGTGTGGTTCTCTCAAGCTTGGCTATCAGTAGCGAGATCGTGTCTTGGCTTGGCGGCTGGTTAGTACCGTTTATTTGCAAGCTTGGTGAGAGCTTGACCACATCAATCATGGCGGGTGCGGCCTGAGTATATAAATCCGACGCCTCAATGGTCTCTTTGCTGTATCTTGTCGGATTGTCATTACTTGAGCCTTGGATATTACTGCCATTGTTTTGTATGATCTCTAAGCTTAAATAGACATATAGCTCATCACCAAGGTCTTGACCTTCAAGCGTAAGTGGCTTTGGCAGCAAATCAGTACGCGGTGCTTGATATATCGTACCATCTGGCAGTATGCAGAATATATGCTCAGCCGCTAGTATATTACTATCTAATAACTGCTCGTCCATCTGTATACCTACGATACCATAAGTATAAGGGTGCGTAATTGACATAGTAAGCGCACGCTGAGCATGGTGATAACTGTCCTGCATTTGAAAGTGCTGAGGACGTAAAAACAAACCCTCGCCCCACAATACATTATGTTTGCTCACAATAATCTCCTACAAACAGCTGACCAATGGTTGCTGATAATAATTAAGTTTTTGGGTAAAGTCAGGTGCAAGCTCAGGATTGACTCCTGAGGTAATATTCACATCACACGCACCAATATTGAGAGTCAGGGGGGTATCAAAATCTAGACTACTTAACGGGATCACAAACTGTGAACGCTTTTTTGTGTATCTTAGATTGAGCTTAATAGCAATAAAATCCATGCCCTGGGGAATAGACAACGTTACATTATTCTGACGATTAGGAATTACGCTAAACTCTTTAGAAGCAAGTGTTTCTATATCTGCCAATTGCTCTTTGTTTTCTAAAAAAGCAATGTACGCTGTACTTGCGGTAGCGCTATTTGATCGCCCTGCATTGGCATCAGCCAGTGGGTGAACCTCAACTGTAATACGCTGACGTTTGAGCGCTTCTTGCAAAGACTGCTGCTCTTCACTCATAGCCTCAAGACGCTGTTGCTGCATTTTTAGCTGTGCCTTAAGCGCTGCTAGCTCCGCTTTAGAATCAGAGTCCGCTATTATATTTTTTAAGCTACCCGCTAATGTCGATGCTCCATCTGATGGCGCCTCTCCTGTAGCAGTTATCTCAGGCTTGGCACTACAGCCAACCAACATTACCCCCGACAATGCACTCATAATCGCGATTGCGCCTGCCAGCCTTTTTGCTTGATTCATATTAATTATCTGCCCTACTACGTTATTTAATGGTTAAAACAATGGATGGTTGTTTCTTTTATCAATGAGTTATCATGACTGCTGCTCTGGTAACAACGTAATGCTATTGACTGGTTAAAATCTCGGCCATATCAGGACGACCAAGTACGCCTTTTTTACGTAGTTCAACATGACCTAAGTCCATCATCTTCCAGTCACCACCCCAAACCAAGCCAGCAGATTTCGCTACTTCGCCGTACAGCCTATAACCTTGCATGGCCCAAGGATCTTTTTCACTAATGACAATTTTTCCATTTCTGATAAACGCACTATCCCCTGCCAGCCCAAACTGATGATAGCTTTTGTAAGAGCCAGCTTTGGTAACATGACTGCCTTTTTTTAGTAGCCTTGCTTGACGCACAGGACTGCGATACCCCTCAAGCAGCACCATATCGTAACCATACTGCTCGCTCATGACTTTGTAAACTGTCAGTAACCGCTGAACAAAGTCTGAATTCATTTTTTTCCAATTGCGGTCGGCATTCTTAATATTAATATGCCCATTGATAAGATGAGATGACAAGATATCGTCTGAGTAGACTGCTGTGTCATCCATTGTCTGAATATCCATGTTTGGTTCTGCCCTCAGTAGAGACGAGCCAGATTGTGACATAGTAGAGTTAGTATTGGACCAATAACCTATATCTACCTGTTCTGCTCGATAACTGGCAATTTCGGCATCTAACTGTTCAAACAAATCTTCAGGTGGTGGAGGTGGAGGTCTCAACCGCTCACCCAACAGTATTTGATTAACCTGTAGATTCGCATTAGAAGCGACAGTATCAGCATGATAGACAGCCAATGAATGGGTGTTTAACAGCAAATAACATAGGCCCACTGTCGTTATAATTATCAATGATGAGAGCAGCGTTACCACTGAACTCTTTTTTCGATAGGAGGTCAAACTCTTATTAATATGACGATAGCCACTCATTACAGCTTTATTAAGCGTCGATAAATTTGGATATCTATAACAACCGGAGACAGCACGCACGCGACCTTTTAGTGTGTACCGAAGACGGCTATATAGCTGCGGATCAAATAAGGTGATTATCACAACGATAGAAAGCACAGTGAACAGCACAGCAATCAGGTAGACCATAATGTAAATGACAAAAACCAAAAAAAATAATAAACAATTGCAGGATAAGTTAGGGCGTTATTGTAGCAACGATGCTCTAAATATCATAGAATACCCTGCAATAATACCTATCAGTTGTTCGTTAGTTCCACAAGCTGAGTTGAGAATAATCGATGAATATAAAAAAAACGGTCGTTAAATATAGTCGACAAATCTTAGGCGCCATACTAGTCATTCATCTATTATTGGCTTGGATGTATTTTTCAGACAACACTCAGCAGCTAACTATAGTCAACATTGTCTTATGGTTTATCGCAGTGCCTGTATTATTGATGGGCTTTATTTTTGCGCTCAATACATGGAAAAAAAGCGCTCAAAACCCATCCAGTAATGCCGATAAGTCTGAAGAAAATGTTCCGCCTATCCAACCACCTTTATCTTATCACCTGTATATTCAAAGTAGCGTGTGCCTACCAGAAGGCAGTAACTGGCTCGATATCAGTAATGACCAACAAGACCTGACTGTCTTAAGCGACCAACTATCTGATATCGACGGTATGCCAGTATTAACCAAACCCATTCCTGATATTGATCATCCTATTCGAACAACATATGATGACGAGGTCCCATCTGATGCTACTTTACGAGTAAAAACCATCATGCAGGCCTTATTACATGCTCACAGTGAGACTATCTTTTTAATCGCAGAGCATCTATCAGCAACACTATCGACTGAAAACGAGCATAACGCTGCAATAGAGGCACATCCAAAGTGGCAGCAACACTACATCGTCAAAAACACCCCATCGGCAACGGAGCCAGCTCTGCCTGATAGCAGGCCTTCTATCGATCTATCGGTATTTTTATGTCTCCCTAAAGAGGCAGATGCGTCAATACTCAAAAGCGTTTTGAGCGAGCAGCTTTACGAGTTCACCTTGCCTACAGAAGCTTTTACTATCGATAGCATAATCATAGAAGACAACACTCCTGATCACGAATCAGATGGCAGTTTGACCGATAGTAGTGGCAGTCCTGATCACTTCATCAACAGTTATCTTGCAGCCTTATCCATGTCTGACACTCCCAAGGTCTGCATGCTGCTCATCGCAGACTCACAGATCAGTGAGGACTGGATAGCGCTAAATACAGTCAATGTAGTGGCATAATAAAATTGGACAGCTTCTAAGAGGTTATAATAACCCAAAGAAGGAAACTAGTATGACCAACAATCGCAATCAATATACCCGAGAATTCAAGCTTGAAGCCATCAGCTTAGTGACTGAGCATAAGCGTAAAATACCTGATGTAGCAAGCTCACTTGGCATTGGCAAATCCACCCTGCAGAAATGGCTGAGTCAGTATCGACAAGAAACGAATGGCCAAGCACCTAAAGTCGGCAACGCTTTAACGGATGAACAACGCGAGCTACAAGAATTGCGTAAGCAGGTTAAGCGACTCACTATGGAGCGCGACATATTAAAAAAGGCTTCTGCTCTGCTGGCCTTGGACAGCC